>JAWXCM010000268.1:0-2849 GCA_034408745.1 Bryobacteraceae bacterium | reverse complement strand
TCTTCGATGGCAACAAGGAGGCTGCGCGGTTCGGAAAAGGGTTTGGAGAAGGGGAGATCCTCGAGCACATCTACAACAACAGCGTTCTGATTCGTCAGAGCGCCACGTTCTACAAGGTGACGGGGCGGATTTTCGTCAGGAACTTCGACCTCGTCAGCGAACGCACGACCGCCCCCATTGCGTTCCATAGACAGAAAAGCAAGGCCGGGAAGCGGGCGAAGGCGAATACCGTGTTCTTCAAGTGCAGCCTGCAGCTGTTCGAATCCAGGCTCCTTCATTGTTACAGGCAGGTGGACGAGCCGAACGGCGTCCAGTTCGAGAACCTCTACTTCGACCAGCTCGTTGACCCTGTCCCGGCCGACTTCGGCCTGCTCCCTGAGTTCGTCGGGCAGCAGGCCTCCACGGGGAAGATCTACGGGGATTACGAGCCGGATACCATCAAAAGGGCCAGAACGTTCATTTCATGAACGATCCTTGACAATCTCGTCAGATACGCCCACACTCTTGACGTTCACGGCGTGAACGATATCCCCGTAAGCCTAAATTAATCCGTTACTTCCTGTAACTCAGAGGCACGAAGTGCCTCTCGCAACGCTCGTGCATTCCCACGACCAGCACACCCACAGGCTCCTCTCTGAGATCGAGGCGGACCAGCACCTGTCCCAGCGTTCCCTCGCGCGCAGCCTGGGGATTGCCCTCGGGCTGACCAATCTGCTGGTTCGACGCCTTGTCCGAAAGGGCTGGGTCCGCATGATCCATATCAAGCCGAATCGCGTCAGCTACCTCTTGACGCCGACCGGCATCGCGGAAAAAGCGCGGATGTCGCGCGACTCGCTGCAGTACTCCGTGAGGTTCTACGCCGAAGCGCGCGAGCGCATTCGCGACCGGTTTGCGGAACTCTCGGCCGGCTGGACGCCGAACAACGGCTCCGGCGAGAAGCGGATTGTGTTCCTCGGGACCGGCGAAGTGGCCGAAATCGGATATGTCTGCCTGCAGGAAACTGACTTGCAGCTGGTCGCTGCAATCAACGACCACGGCAGGACGCGATTTTTCGACGTTCCGCTGTATGCGTCGGAACGATTGAACCAGCGGACGCTGGCGGACACCTCGTTTGGCAGACTCATCGTCATGTCGTTCCAGAATTCCGAAACAATCGACCAGCAGATCGAGGCGCTCGGGTTGCCTGGCGACCAGGTGTTCTGGATATGAGCGGGCAGGCTCTTCTAGCGTGAGGAATTTCGCCATCACCGGAGTCGCCGGATTTGTCGCGCCCAGGCACCTGAAGGCGATTCAGCAGACCGGCAACCGACTCGTCGCCGCTCTCGATCCTCACGACGCGGTCGGCATCCTCGATCGCTACTCCTTCGACGTTCGCTTTTTCACTGAGAGCGAGCGGTTCGATCGCGAGCTCGAAAAGCGACGGCTGGGGCCGGAACTCGAGCGGGTGAACTACGTCTCGATCTGCTCGCCAAACCACGTGCACGATGCGCATGTCCGCCTCGCCTTGCGCAGCCAGGCCCACGCCATCTGTGAAAAGCCGCTCGTCATTAATCCGTGGAACCTCGACGCCATGCAGGCGCTCGAGCGCGAAACCGGATTTCGCGTGTACACCGTGCTGCAGCTGCGCCTTCATCCGGAAGTCATCGCCTTGCGCGAGCGCCTCAAGACCCGGGCAGAAGGTCAAAAACACGAAGTCTCGCTTACCTACGTGACGACCAGGGGCCACTGGTACGACGTGTCCTGGAAAGGCTCTCCCGAACGCTCCGGCGGCATCATCGTCAACATCGGGATTCACTTCTTCGATCTGCTGCTGTGGCTGTTCGGACCGGTACAGGCCAATCATCTTCACGTACTGGAGTCTCATCGCGCATCCGGATTCCTGGAGTTGGCGAACGCACGGGTTCAGTGGTTCCTCTCGACGGATCCCCTGGATCTGCCGTTTGAACCGGTGGCCGGTGGCCGCACGACGTTTCGGTCGATGACGGTCGATGGGACCGAGGCGGAGTTCAGCGACGGTTTCGCGGATCTGCACACCGAGGTCTACCGCCAGATACTCGCGGGACAGGGGCCCGGTATCGACGATGCGCGGCCGTCGATTCGGCTTGCCCATGACATCCGCCATGCCAGGGTGAAGGACTCCCCGGCCGATCGGCATCCGCTGGTGGCCGGGCCGCGGCAGGTGCGGCGATGACCGGCGACTTCTTCGTCCACGAATCGAGCTATGTCGACGACGGCGCCAGCATCGGTGTCGGCACGAAGATCTGGCACTTCTGCCACGTCATGGCGGGAGCCGTGGTCGGCGAGCGGTGCAACATCGGCCAGAACGTGGTGATCTCGTCGGGCGTGGTTATCGGGACCAACGTCAAGATTCAGAACAACGTGTCGGTCTACGAGGGCGTCACGCTCGAAGACGATGTGTTCTGCGGGCCGTCGATGGTGTTCACGAACGTCGTGAATCCGCGCAGCCACGTGCCGCGGAAGAACGAGTACAGGAAGACGCTGGTCAGGCGCGGCGCCACACTGGGGGCGAACTGCACGATTGTGTGCGGGGTGACGATTGGCGAGTACGCCTTCGTCGGCGCCGGGTCAGTGGTTACTGATGACGTGAAGCCGTATGCCCTGATCGTCGGGGTTCCCGGACGGCACGTCGGCTGGATGAGCCGACATGGCGAGCGGCTGAACCTGCCGCTCACCGGTTCCGGTGAGGCCACCTGTTCCGCAACGGGTACCCGCTATCTCCTCCAAGACGGCGTCGTTTCCACCACATGAGCCATGGATATTAAAGGGAAGAAGCTCGTGCTCGTCGGCGGTGCCGGCCTGATCGGCTCTCATACCGCCGATCGTCTCCT
>JAWXCM010000267.1:0-2995 GCA_034408745.1 Bryobacteraceae bacterium | reverse complement strand
GGCGATCTCGATTCGGGGAACAGACATGGAGCAGTCTTTGGTTCAGTAGCGAGGGGCAAGCCGGCTAACATCCAAATGGAGCCGACGCGCCGTTCGTCTCGTGCCACCGGGTTGCCGAGGCGCGCGGCTCATTTGGGCCGTTAGGCGGATATCGTTTGAGATCGGAACTGGGAGCCAGTCGAGGAGAGAAGATGGAGAGTGAACCAGGGGATCGCATCACCGATACGACTGGGGCGGCCGACGCGACCACCCCGACCTCTTCGCGCCTGCGTAAGATCGGTAACGAGTTGGTTCTCTGGAGCCGCACGCTCGCGTCGGCCGCGGTCTACGCCACGCTCATCGTGACTTTTGGGTTCCAAGTGGCCCGCGTCGAAGGGCGCAGCATGGAGCCGACGCTCCGTGATCAAGATCGACTGGTCGTCAACAAGCTAGCGTATCAGCTCCACGATCCCGAAGTAGGGGATGTCGTGATGCTGCTACACCCCAACAACCCGAGACAATCGCTTGTCAAGCGAGTCGTTGCGGCACCTGGAGACACCGTGGCTTTTCGTGAGGGCGTGGTGGTTCGCAACGGTGTTGTCACTGCCGAAGGCTTTGTTGCGGTCGATCTCCGATCGTTCGAAGAACGCGCCCCGGTTGTTATCCCCGAGGGCTTCTATTTCGTTCTTGGGGACCACAGGAACAACAGTTCGGATAGCCGAGCGTTCGGTCCTGTTCCGAAGAAGTACATTTTGGGTCGCATTCAGATCCGATGGTGGCCGTTCGCGGATGCCAGGTCGTTCGAGCCGTAGTGCGCCAGCGTCTGATAGGGCCGTTATGTCAGGGAAAGACCCACGTGATACGGACTATCGGCGATCGCCGAATCTTGCTTAGGTCCGCCGATGAACGCTTCGAGAGCGTCGATGAGAAGCTTGCTCGATGGAGGGACTGTGTCTTTCAGGCGGCGGGACAACAGTTCGATTGCGCCGGTCGACCGCGAACGTGTGGGTAGACGATGCTCCAATACGTGGCGTCGACCGCTGGATCTTCCCCAGCGGTCGACGCCACGCGGCAGCGAGTATTCCCTGGCCTCGCCACCGTCGTCGGGCACCACAAGAATCTTGCGCATACCCGACACGCCCACCATGGCTGCACACGCGCCGCTCCTCGGGCCAGAGAAGAGCCGATAGGAAACCTGTCGGCTCTTGAAGATTTGGTTGCGGGGGCAGGCAACCGGCGTAAATTGCCGAGGTGGTGGGTGGCGGCGTGAACCCTACCGGCCGCTCCGAATTCGCTCCACAATCGTCGCGCGATCATCGGCCGTCACGTCGCGGCCGTAGAAACGATCGAACAGCGCGATCCGAAGGTCAACTTCCGAGATTCCCGGATAGTCCGCCTGGATGCCGGCAGACGCCAGTGACTTCGCGCTGTCGAACATCGCACAGGCCATCACGACGCGGTCGCTTGGTGACAGCGCCATGTACCGCGCCCGGTCATCTTGCACGACATCGAGGGGCGTGTCCGTCATCGCCGCACCGAAGCGAGCAGATCGGACAAGCCGAGCACCGCCGCCCAATGATCCATGTACGCCCCATCAAGGTCCGGTCGCATCGCGAGCAGGTTGCGGACGTCGCGCAGCTGCACCTCTGACATGGAGTCTCTCGCCCAATCCAGTTTCGACAGCACCAGGTCCTCGGGTGACACGACGAACACCACTTGTCCCTGCAGCGACACTGGTCGGCGTCTCCCGAACTCCTCGAGTCGATACGGAGTGTTCTTTCGGACGACGACGTCGACCTTCACGATGGTCGACGTGTGAATCAGGTTGAACATCCCCCCGTGCCGAGCCGACTCTCGCACCCGATCCGGATCAAGATGAAACTCGTCGGCGAACAGGCTCACGACTCGATCTCCGTCGGAGCCGGAGAGCTCCGCGACCAGGTCCACATCCCTGGTCATCCTCGGCTCTGCATACACCGACAGCGCGACTGACCCGGTCACCATATAGGCGATACCCGCAGACTCCAGAGCCGCAGCCACGCGATGCAGAATCACCAGTTCGTCGCCCATCACTGGTGACATGATCGTTCACCGCCGCGTCACCGCGCAACTGGTCGGCGTGTCACGGACGGATCGCCTGGCGGATGCCATCGGCCGAACCGACAGGACTTCGTCTGCGCGCAGGGGTTCGATCGCGTTCTCGGGAACGTTGATTCCTGCCCAGGCCGCTGACGGTGGCCAGGGCCTATCGGCAACCGTTTTCACCGGATGCCCGGCACTTTTTCTCAGGGGTCGTGCCGGCCTGCCCCTGCTCGTTGGCTGCGGCAACTTCGGTGGCCGATCGGTACGTTTGCTGCGCTCGGATCTCATTCATCTCTTCGATTTCAGCGCTGGTGATAGCACATAATTGTGATTCCACACACAACTTGCGAGCGTTCTGCGGTGAGCTTCGGCTCTCGTTGCTTGGGATTCCCAACTTGGCGCAGCGCGTCAGGGTGGCTCCTGATTTGCTTCTCGCAGTTTCTGTCGCTCAATCCCCAACGAGCCCTGGAGTTCGATACGGCCAGGACGTGGAGAAGGGGATGAAACAAACCGGTGCGGAACGCGGCTCGACCAAACAAACCGCCGACAAGACGGTGCAAGTGCACCTTCGTCTGCCCGGATCTTACGCAGAGTTGTTGAAACAGATCGCCAGTGAGCGCGACCAAACGCAGTCGGCCGTTATTCGATCCCTACTTCGGGCATGGCGCCGGGCGCCGTCTACGAAGTAGTCCGAACCGAAGTGACCGAGCATGCGGCAGAAAGTGGTACCGCTTGGTACCAAGGATATGTTGTAGCGCAGTAGTAATGTCCCCTCGCTAACCCAATAGAAATGTCCCCTACGCTGGCGATCTCTGAGGAGGTCGCAGATTGGGATGGACAGCGATGAGTGCGAGGGAATTGACGCGAGTGGAAGTGTTGGCGCGCGTGAAAGCGGGCGCGCTGACGGTGACGTCGGCGGCGGTGCTGCTGCGCG
>JAWXCM010000266.1:0-14512 GCA_034408745.1 Bryobacteraceae bacterium | reverse complement strand
GGCCAGGCCAAAGCGAGCAGGACATTGACATCGAGCAGCGAGACGAACACTGTTACGGTCCCGGCTCCAGGAATTCCCGCGCCGCGTCAAGGTCCTCTCTGCTGGTCGCCGCGGCAACCTCATCCGGACCGAAACCCGGCGTTCCCGCCACCACCTGGAACACCGGAAAACCGTTGCGGGTACTCAACGGTGTTGGGGGCCGCGAAACCCCGCCGAGCGAGTTCCGACAAAGCCGCTCCCACCGAGACGCCGCGAGCAAAAGCCAGAACCCTGGCGGCATCCAGAACATCATTTTCCACATTCAGCGTGGTGCGCATTGTGATTCAATGATGACAGATCGTTGATTTGATTTCGAAAACGTGTCGACGAACAGGCTCGAATCTGCCCTCCCTGCCGCCATCCGCCAAATGCAAGAAACAAAGGGCAACCGGGCAACAATCGTGATCGAGGTTGGCTCCCCACACTCGACACGGTTCGAACTTTTGCCGCCTGGCGGCTTGTCTCTCGAGAAAGGCTAATCGAGTCTGCGGGGTTGCCATCGCTGCCGACAATCCCGAGGGCTGCGCACTGAAGTGGCGCAACGCCATTGGGATTGAGCCTCGAGTCTGGTTCTTCTTTACGATCTGAAGCGCGAATTTCCATTGCGATCCCGTGCCGTCTCCAGTCGACTTAGCCGAAAGACTATCCGCATGACACGCGTCTGCGCGCTCCCCAGGGCCATCCGAACCCTCGCTCTCCTGTGTGGCAGCGCGACCGAATACGCAATCAGACGTTCAATCCCGACAGCGGCCAGCATTAGATCTGTCTCGACTTAGCCGGCGTGCGTCAGGCCCTTAACTTTGCTTTCGTGCGGCGGCGATGCAACGAAGCTGAAGCAGCAGCCCAGCGCCACCGTACATACCGTGGCTATGAAACCGAAGTAAAAGTTCGAAACCGCAACACCCGCGAGCGGAAGATACAACGTCACCATCAGGCCGCATAAAGCACCTGCGAGTGTGGGAGTTCCGCTTACACGGCGGGTCAGTAAACCGATCAGGAAAATGCCGAGGAGCACTCCGGTAAACGGATACATCACTTTGTTAAGTATCTGAAGGATGCTGTTGTTCTTGCCCAGTTGCGTTACGCCCAGCGCAGCAATCGTGATTGCAACACCCCAGGCTGCCATCAGCAAACGTCCGAGCCGTACCGATGTCGCATCGTCCAGCGGGCGCATCCACCGTTGCAGGTAGTCGACCTGAACACAAGCCGCCAATGCGGCGAGCCCGCCCTGCAGACTCGTCAGCAACGCCGCCATGATCCCCGCAAGAGCTAATCCCCGGGCTCCTGCAGGAAGGACCTGAAGGATGAATACAGGCAGCGCATCGTCTGGCACGCGCATCAGTGCCTGATCGGCAGGATGGGCGCGAAAGTAGACGAAGATGATCATGCCCAACATCGGGAACATCAGGCTCAGCGGCTTCAGGAAAATGCCGTTGAACCAAAGTGAGTCTCGGGCCGTTTTGACATCCTTCGAAGTCAGGTACGTTTGCAGTACCACCTGATCTGTTCCGACGGCGCTCAACAAGCTGATCATTCCCAGGAAAAGTCCACTAACGACGCTCAGGTCATCCTTCACGCTAAACAGCGCCGGGGGAGTGAAGCGATTTGTTTCCGTAGCGATCATAATCACTTGTTCGATTCCACCCGAGCGGCTGATCGCGAGCGTGGCCATAACTAGAACAGAGCCGAACAAAACGAAAAACTGAGCGACGTCGGTCCAGATCACCGCCCGCATTCCGCCGATCATGCCGAGAATACTGGCGACACACATCAGACCGACGGCAGACCATCCGAGACTGTCATGGAACCCAGTGATCTGGGTGGCTACCAGAGCTCCGCCGTAGAGCATCGTCGCCATCCACATCACACGAGCCGCGATGAACAACACGCCGGCGACCGCTCTTACCGGATAATCGAAGCGTCGTTCCAGATATTCGTATGCAGTTGTAATCCTGAGCCGGAAGAAGATGTTCGGATACAGCCACACGGCGATGGGCACCGCGAGGATGATGCCGATATTTTGGAGCCCGATCCAGACCGTACCGTCGGGCCGGTTCAGCCATCCAATCACGCCGACCATCGTGTTGCTGCTGAACAGGGCGACGTACATGCTGATCGCAACCGGCCATCGGCCCATCGACCGGCCCGCCAGAAACAGATCGTCCCGGGCCTGAACCGTTCGCGTGTGGAACAAGGCCATACCGATTAGCATCGCGAGGTAACTTGCGAGCACCGCCCAGTCGGCGAAGCTCAGCGCGCGCAGAGCGTCACCTCCCATTCCGAACTCAGGCGCTGTTGTTCATCCTTGCCCAGCGGCAGCATCGGATCGCGCATCATACCCTGATCGAACCCCTGCAGACCGCAGATATGCTTGAGCGCCGGGATCAGGCGGTAACCTCGCACGATCCGGATCGTGCGATTCAGTTGCGCCTGGATTCGCTCAGCGCCGGCGGCGTCGCCGGATCGGTTTGCGCGCAGCATCGCGACCGCAAAGTCCGCAGCGATGTTATAAAACGATCCGATGCCTCCGTCCGCACCCATACGCAGTGCAGCGCTCAGGTTAGGGTCGTGACCATTCAGCACCGTATATGGACCCTCGAGGAGAAGTCCAAGATCGAACAGATTCATATCGGTAAACTTATAGCCCGCAATTCGACCGACGGGCCGCATCGCCTCAAAAAACGATTCACCCGTAGCGCCGCCCGTGAGCCGCGGGAAGTAGTAGATCAGAAAGGGCAGATCTGTGGCGCCGGCGAGACGCTCAAACCAGCAGCGAACCTCCGGCATACTCCACCCCTGCGTGTACGGCGGCAGGCTGCTGATTCCGTCTGCCCCGAGGTCTTCCGCATGACGAGCCAGTTCGATGCTGTCTTCGATACGCGCCGCCCCAACGTGAACCAGCGCCAGGCCTCGTCCGCGGGACGCGCTCACTGCCGCGGCGGCCAGTGCTTTTCGTTCCTCCAGCGACATCGCATACCACTCACCGGCGTTGCCGCCCACGTAGATGCCGTCGACGCCAGCTCTGTATAAGCGGTCCACATGCGCGTGGAAACGGTCGAAATCGACCCCGCCACTCGGAACGAAAGGTGTCAGAACCGCTGGAATGATGCCTTGAATCTTCATTGCTGCCGATAGAAGTAGATCCATCCGCCTTCGCTGCCGGCGATGATGTCCGTTTTGCCGTCGCCGTCCCAGTCAACGGGTTCGACAAGGTGGTAGTGATTCCAGGGCAGGTTCAGAGGGATGTTCGGTTGCCTCTGCATGGCCCATTGTTTGGCGGTCCCTGTATTGCGATACCATCGGAGGCCGTCGAAGTTTTCGACGGCGTTCCCCACCATCAGGTCGAGTGTGCCGTCGCCATCCCAATCCATCGCCGTCAGATTCGCGCGGCCGGTCTCGCGGCCAAATCCGTCGAGCTTTACCGGCTTGCCATCCGGCTCGTTCACCCGTTCGGCAGGGCCGAGATCGAATTGACCTTTCGCATCGCGCGTCCCGCGATATACAACAAGCTGCCCTTCAGGATTCAGTGCCATCAGATCCTTCAACCCGTCGCCGTCCAGATCGCGAATCACCGGCCGCGTTCGCCACACCGTAGCAAGCGTTGTCCCGCCCATGTGCGTGAGGACCCGTGCCTTCGCAAAGTCGAATTTCTTCGCGGTGCCACGATTCTCCAGATAGAGAAAATGCTCATGCATACTGCCGGTGACGATGTCCAGATCTCCGTCGCCGTCCCAGTCGACGAGTACAGGACTCGTGTATCCCCAACGGCCTTCCGCCGGGCCTTGCAATGCGTTGGGAGTTTCAACGCGGAAAGTTTCACCGCCGGCCTTCAACTCCACCGCCAGCGCGAAGCTCTCGGGTAACTTCCCTCGGCTCGTGTTTTCCACGTACAGCAGATATCCGTCTTCATTGCCTATAACCAAATCGAGCTTTCCGTCGCCGTTCAGATCGCCTGCCGTCGGCACTGCGAAGTCTCCCCCACTCACCGGCGCATGCTTTTGCAAAAGCGCCTGTATCTTCTCGTATCGCGGAGCACCTTTGTCTCCGGTATTCGGCAGGTACCACGCAAAGCTCGAACCTTGCAGCAGCAGGTTATGACGATCCTTCTCGTTCCAGTTCACTTCCATGATCTGGACCCGCTCCCACGGCAGTCTGCTCAGGCCTGCGACGGGAATGCGCTTTCCCGCTTCGAGTCGTTTGCCAGAATTTCTGTACAAAAACAGATTGTCGAAGCTGGCCACGAGGAGATCCGGCTTGCCGTCGTCGTCCCAGTCGGTAACCACCGCAGTCGCCGTATCGTAGTAGGAAATGGCCCGCTCGTCTTCACCCGCAATGAGCCGGCGGCCTGTAGTGAACCACAGCTTGCCGTCGAGCTTGCCCATGAATTTATGCATGACGACGGAGCCATTCCGGTCGCCACCGAGCCACGATCCGTCAGACGCAAACCCCTTGCCGAAGCCGATCTCCTTGCGCGGATAGTAATTGTTGTTTCCTCCGCGGCCGCCGACGATCAGATCCTTCTCACCATCTCCATCGAAGTCAACCAGTTGTATCGAAGGCGCCATGCTGACGGTTTCCAGCAGCCCCAGGTCGGTCTTCAGCCCGAAATCCTGCAGATTCCCCTGAAAGACGAAGTTGCGGTCTCCGCTTTTGGATGTATCTCGATACCAGCGAAATACCTTGCCATTCTGGATAATCAGATCCATAGCACCGTCATTGTCGATGTCGTTAAAATGCATCGAACCGACCGGGTAGTCCAGAGGCACCTGATAAGGCTCGGCGAAAATCGGGACATTATCCTTTCGCTGTCCCGTGTTGAGGTACACAACTGTACGGAATCGCTGATCGCGCGGCCTGTGGTTGTATGTTCCGGCGCTGAGCCCGCGAATTACGTCGACAAGACCGTCGCGATTCCAGTCGACGAACGCCGTGTCGGGCCACACCCAGTCGCTGTCGAGCGGGCCCACGGAATCCGGGCCGCCGTAGTAAAGCAACTGCGGCGCCCATGGAAAACGCCCGGCGAGCCGGTCTTCGCTCCGTTGATTCGTAAGGAAGTCGGGGTGCGACGCCGGGTGGAACTCACGTGGCACCACCGCGGCCTTCTGTGCTGAAAGTGAGCTGGCACAGACCAGAAATGTCCAGACAAAACTCTTCATATCGCGTCAAATCCAAACGAATAGAGGGATGCGTTCCTGAGATAGAACTTCAGCCGGACGGCACGGCCGCGCAGTTTCGACAAGTCCGAAGCGCGCCAGCGAATCGCATCCTTTGTCAAAGTCTCTCCGCTCGCGAGACCCTCAATCGCCGCCCCTGCTTCGTCCAGGACTTCGACTCGGATCTGGCCGTTCTTCGCATCGGCATTGATAAACAAGCCCGGATCGTTGAAACGCAGCGGAACCGTCGTAAGCGTGCCTTCCCGATCGCCGGCATCCATCGACACGAACCCGTCCAGTCGCAGCTTTGCAAGACCGATAGCCCCTTTGTTCGGCTCTCTCCCCTGCCCATCGACCGGGTGGCGGTAGGCGCGCCCGCTGTAATAAAACCAAAGTTCGTCTCCGACTCGGACAGGCGGGCCGCTCGACGGCGAGTGGAAACCGAAGTCCCAGTCGACATCCCGCCGCCCAACGGGCAGAAACGGATCTCGATTCCCCACACGGCTCCACGACCTTCCGTCACGGCTCGAGATGAGTTGCAGATCCAGGTAGATGTTGTCGAGCGGTTCTGGATGAAAGACGGTGACCAGTCCCAGATACATGCCTTCGTACGGAAATCCCGTGTTGTGATACAACTCCACATTCGCCGGATCGCGCTCATCCGCGACAAGCATCTGCTTCGGCGTACTCCAGGTCAGAAAATCGTCGCTCTCACTAACAAAGCGCGCGCGCTTACCGTTCACCTGCTGCTTCACGAACGCAATGTATTTCGATGCACGTGGATCCCACATCAGCGACATCGTGTCCCGCACCGGCAGGTAAGGAAATATGAGCCGCTCCGGCCTGGACCATCGAATACCGTCTGGCGAAAAGGCTGCGTAATCTCCCATGCGATGCTCACCTTCCAGCACGTACGTGGACTTGTTGCCGTCAAACTTCTGATTGTGACGCCAAACCATCAGCTTGTAACGCCTTGATGCATCCGGGTCGTTCACGTCTTTCAGAACACTGACCGCGTCGAGGATTCCTTCGATGCCTTGTTCCGGCGCATGTGTACCTTCGAGCACGATGTTGTTTTGTGTTTTGCCCCTGTACGCGATCACGCCGAGATCGGGTCTGGTCCAGTGCACGCCGTCACGCGACGTCGCGTAGCAGAGATACGTGCTTTCGGGGAAGATCTTCTGGATATAACGGAAGTGGTTCATGGTGGAATACCACATCTTCCAGATGCCCTCTTCCTCGTCGCGGATCACCGTGCCGTAAAGCAGCGTGTACTGGCCTTCCCATGGCTTCACCGGCAGCAGAATCGGATTGTCCCCGTATTTGGAAGCGGAGTGAATGACCCGGTTCAGGCCGGACGACGAAGATATCAGATGGTCGTCCACGAAGAGCTGTCGATGCCGCGTCAGCTTAATCGCCTGATCGGCCCAGAGCGAACAGGCGGCCAGCGCCGCTACTGGCAGGACGATACGCGAATGCAGCATACGTTCCCTCTCTCGATGGCTTCTTCCGCGAAGTCGTAGACGTTAATTCCTCTCGCCCCTGGATACACGGGCCACACCTTACCCGCTTCTTTCTCGATCCGGCATCCTTCATCGAGCAACTTGCGGATCGCGGCCGATAACGGCTCCCCATCCGCTCGTTTCAGTCGGAAGTACACCTCAGCAATCGACCGCCACAGCATCGCTGCGTTCTCCGCGCGCCGCAAACCGCCGTGGAGTTCCTCGTAAGCGGCGGGGCTGAGCTTCGCCCGAACGCTCTCAATATCGCGTTGCGATTCGCGGGCAGCTGAGGCCGCCGCATCCTTCTCCGCGAGAATAGCCGCAAGCTGCTCCGCAGAAGGATTGGTAAGCGCCTGATGCGTCCGGCGGTAATCCGCGTTCTGCGGGAAGAACTCCAACAGATAACTCCTGTCGAGTTCCGCGTCAATCGTGTCAAGATGCGGAACCATGTTCAGGTGAGTCAGAAGGCTGAATCCCTTTACAAAAAAGATGCCTTGTGCGATCGCGGAAGTTCGGCGCAGGGCACGCTCCACCGATGGCCATGCCTGTTCTCCGTAGCGACCCACGGTCCACTCCTTCCACAGAGCGTCAATGGAGACGGAGGGATCCCATGCCAGCCGGCTCGCCGCAAGAACATTGAAGCCGTTCGGCGTCTCGAACGTGAGCACCGGAGGTCCAGGCGTAAAGAACGTCGCGTGTCCATACTGCAGATGATAGTCCGTGCGAATCGCCACACCCTTCAGCTTGCGGTCCACCGCAACCCGGCCGATCGTGCGTTGGTAGAACTCGCCCAGCAGCGCCGGCAAGTAGCCATATCCACTGCCTTCCGGTGTAGCCGTCAATTCAAGCGCCTCTCGTTGTCCAGGAAAGGCGCCCAGCATTGGGTTGTCGGGGTAATCGGTGCCCCGGAAATCGACAACCGTGTTTTTAGTGATCACTGGTATTTCTCGCGGCAGATCACGCAGCGCTGCCAGCATTCGCTCCGCATGTGCCGGAGCCTGATTGTACGAGCGCACCTCGAACCGCTTCTTGTTTCTCTTGCACGCCTCGTACATCGCGACTGCAACACGCCGCAGTTTCGCGTCCCGCGTAAGCCGGCTGCACTGATCGCACTTGCAGCCATCGTGCTCCAGAATGTTATAGCCGCGCGTTTCGGCGAACGTCAGATTAATTCCGTCGATTTCGGGAAGACGGCGAAAGAACTCGTCCACCTTGGAGTTCAGAAAACGCATGACCAGTGGATGCGAAAAGCAGAAAGGGTAATCCGTTCCGCGCATCTCCGGGTACGCTTCCAGCATCCGGTCGGGAAAAACAAGTTCATGGTCCCAGATGAGGAAGTCGAGCCCGTGCCTGTGAGCTTCGCGCGCCAGTTTTCGGATCTCTTCCGTGCGGCGCTCAATCCCGTAACCTATGCTTCGCGATTTGAGCCGGGAAAAGTCGTCGTAGCGCAGGAACCAACTCATGTCGATGCCACCCTCGCCGGCTCGACCCATCAACTGAATGGTGTTGATGCCGTAACCGGGGGCCTCCTGAATCGTCCTGCTGACGATCGCCGAGATCTCTTCCACAGGCCGGTCGAACGCTCCTCCAAGTGGCAGATTGAAGTTCGCCTGGAACGCGGCCGACCACCACTCGCGAATCGGAAAATACGGCCGGGTACGCAGCGGCCGATCGGGAACGCGGCGGGCAACCGCATACGCGGCATAAAGGGCGGCGCGTGGTGTCGCTGCGCGAATCGTGATCGTGGCACGGTCCGGAGTGACGGAGTATTCCTCCGGCGCGAGCGATCCATCCTGGACCACATGAATCGCTCGTGTTCCGCAATCCACGGCACGTAGCTTCGCCGACGCCGTGGCAAGTACCTCCGATGCCTCCCAGCCCGCCGCCGTGACGCGGCACGGAGCGGCCTGCAACACGGCCATCGCGGAGAGGAACGCCATTACAATACGGAGATGCATTAGAACAGAATGCGTCCACCAAACTGAATCTGGCGCGGCAGGTTCGACTGACTCGTGACCCGCCCAAAGTTCGTGTTCCCCGGTGTTGTGTTGGCGCCGCCAAACGTTGGATGATTCATCGCGTTGAAGAACTCCACTCGAGCCTGGAACCGTACACGCTCTGTGATCCTTGTGTTCTTGAGCAGGCTCATATCGAAGTTGTTGATGCGGCTCTGCCGTACCGAATTGACTCGTGAAGGAAATGTACGGATGTTGGACTGGAGCTGGCGGGCAACTGCGTTCTCGAACACGCTGGTATCGAACCACCGGTCCACACTGGGCTTGTCAACTGCGATCGGGCCTCCATAGTAAAGCACGTTGCCCCAGTTCAGAAGTTGTCCGCTCTGCGCCATGGAAATACCCTGAATCTGCCATCCTCCGAACCGGCTCTTCGGTGATAAGCCGAGCGGCAACTCCCAAACGCCGCTCATCACGAAGCGGTGGGGACGATCCTCGGCCGCGAGGCGCCGCTCGAGTTGCTGGTCGGAATCGTTCAGGAAGCTGCGTTCCTCAATCGTTTTGGACAGTGTGTATGACGCAAGGAATGTCACCCCGTGCGAGAAGCGCTTCTCTGATTTCAATGTCGCGGCATGGAAGTCCGCACTCCCGACCGGCTGGCGTCGCTGCGCAACCGTCGTGAACTGCGGGAAGGGAAGTAGCAGTTGCTGGCGCGCGATGGTGTTCCCGTTCAACGTGGTTCCGGGCAGCCGTCCGGCCAGCGGATTCGGCACCGCCTGCGTCAGAAAATCGATCGTTGCCTGATCGCGAGTCGGTGAAGTGGACAGCCGTTCCCGAGGAACAAAGTTAATGTTGCGGTCCACATCCATGTTCGACGAATGGTTCCCGGTGTAGGTCAGATCCATCACGATCTGGCCCGGAATCTGGCGTTGGATTCCGAAACTCCATCTCTGTGCCCGCGCGTGCAGGCGCCCTGTATCGATGAACTCAACAGCAAGGCCGTTGAACGTTGCGATTCCGTTGGCCGCACCAGCGGGAATCCGAAGACCGCCCGGGAATGGATTCGTCAGAGTGGCCTGGTACGACTGACCGAAGTCTGTTGAGACCACCATCGGTGTCGATTCGCTGAACCCCGGCTGCAGAATGCTGTCAGTGATGAACGGCTGGTAGAAGATCCCGTAGCCGCCCCGGATCGTCGTCCTGGGAGTCATCGACCAGGCGAAGCCGATGCGCGGAGCCCATGTGGTACGCTCCGGATTCCATATGCCGCGATTGTCTTTGCTGGCGAACGACAGACCACCTCTGACCGGGAACGAAGCCGTCGATACGGGATTCGGACTTGTTGTGTCAAACCCGCGCACCGCCCGATTAAAGCGTTCTGTTAATGGAGCTTCGTACTCATAGCGCAAGCCAAGATTCAACGTAAGGTTGCGCCTGATTTTCCAGTCGTCATGCAGGAACACACCCGTGTAAACAGCCTGAGCAGCGCGCGATGCATTGAACTCTACCGTCCCGCTGCTCGGCAGCCCGTACAGGAGTTCAGCCAGATCCTGCCCAATGAGAGCGCCGGCGGCGTTGTCGGCCGGACCTCGCGTCCAGTCCGTGCCGAACGTGAACCCGCCGCTCGGCCGCGCCAGATCGACTCCGGTCTCCCGATACACGCGGAAGTCGATGCCGGTTTTCATGATGTGTGCCCCGAGCACCTTGTTGACCGATGCCGCCGCGGACGGGAGGTCCGTATTCGTAATTCGCGCCGCGCGTCCGCCGAACCCGCTGTAACCCGTGAAGCTAATACCGGGAATGTGCGGTACGGCAATCTGGCTGATAAATGCAGGAGAGAAGCCGAGGCTGCTGACGTCATAGCCGACGCTCTTGCCCTGAATCGCCGGTTCTTCGAACCGTGTCCAGCTGAACCGCCCATTGAACACGGTTGTCGGGTTGATCGTCAGGGTGTCATCCAGGACCGCACCCTTGTTGATGCGCTCGGACGTACTGCCGGTGGAGATGTTACTGAACGTATCGCCAGTCGTCTCGGTACGGTGATTCCAACTGAATCGGGAGGAAATGCGGTGACGGTCGTTCAGCGAATGATCGAAGCGCGAAATCCAGGAGGCGAACCGGTCGGTCGCCGGGCTGTCCGGGTTGAAGTAGTTATTCCGACCCTGCGGGTCGGTGGTCGCGAGGTTCGGGAGCGGAAAGAATTGCAGCAGACTCTTTGCGACCGGATCGATGCGGTTCGCAGGTACTACGTTGTTCGGCAGCGGGTCGCGCATGAATCGCCCTGGAGACGACGGATTTGGTCGCGTGCTGTAAGGATCGTAGATGCGAATGCCTGCCGTCAGGAGTTCGGAGAAGTCGCCCTGCCGCTGTCGCTCCGTCGGCACCGTGCCAAGGAACGGTGCAGGCGTCGAGCTCTTGATCCCTTCATAGGCGGTGAACCAGAACGTCCGGTTCCGTCCGTTATAGAGCCTGGGCAACAGGACTGGACCGCCTCCGGCCGCGCCCCACTGATGAAATGGCGATACGGTTTTCGGCCGGCTGGCGCGGTTATTAAACCAGGTGTTCGCCGTCGTGCCGGCATCGCGGTGGAAGTAGTACAGCGAACCGTGCAGATCGTTGGTTCCACTCCTGGTACTGATGTTGATGGTTCCTCCGGACGTATGTCCCGAACTGGCATCATACGTCGCGGTCTCCACCTTGAACTCTTCCACGGCGTCTGCCGGAGGCACATACGCGACCGTATTGCCGCGGGTCGTGTTTGGTGCGCCATCCAAAGTGAAGTCGTTGCTTCGCGTGACCGCGCCTCCCGTTGCGGAAACGCTGCCGCCAATCGAAATGCTGGATGCGCCGTTGATATCGAACGCGCGCAGAAACGTCGGACCTTCAACGGACACAACGCCGGGCGAAATTTGTGCCAGCGCCAGCGGATTGCGCCCGTTCAGTGGGAGTTCCACAATGCGTCGGTTCTCAATCACTTGCCCTGTCGATGCGGTAGCCGTGTCCAAAATGGGCGCGTCGCCGCGTACGTTGACAACGTCCGACACCGAGCCCAGTTCCAGAGATGCATCGACATCCACCTTGCTCTGTACCTGAATGAGGATCGGAGAGCGCTTCAGACTCTTGAAGCCTTTCGCCGTAACTTTGAGCGAGTATTCCCCGGGCGGCAGGAACGGAATCGTATAGGCCCCGCTGGCGTTGGTCTGCCCGCGGTAGGGGACACCCGTGGAAACATTGGTGGCGACTACCGCTGCGCCCGTAACCCGTGCCCCTGAAGGATCGGTGATTAATCCCGCCAGTGTGCCGCGGGACTCTTGAGCGCTCGCGCACAGGACCACGGCGAATAGTATGAGCACCAGTTTCTGCATTAACATATCGAATACCATCGATCCCTTCATTGCGGGCGTGCATTTGTTATGCTGTTCCGATATGCGGAACGAAATCGTATAGCTGTTCCGCTGTGTGGGACGTAATGCCGCTTCAAACCATAGACCGGACGCTGGATGTTTTGGCCGCGTTCGGCGCAAAGCAGGAATTTGGAGTATCCGAGATGGCTCGCGCGGTCGGTTTGCCGAAAAGTGCGACCCACCGCATCCTGAGCACGCTCACCCAGCGAGGGTTTCTGGAACAAGGAGAGAACCACAGGTATCGCCTTGGGCTAAAGGTGCTGGAACTGGGCAACGCCTGTCGTTTGCGGATGGAGCTGGCTACCGTGGCGCAACCGATCCTGCAGAGCTTAAGCGTTCAGGCGAATTGCAACTCCCATCTGGCAAAACTCGACGGGCTCGAGGTCGTCGACGTGCTTCGAGCCGAGTACCCCGCACCCTTTCGAATCGGACGAACCGCGATGCTTCGACGCCCGGCGCACTGTACCGCTCTGGGAAAAGCGCTGCTTGCATTCTCCGACGGTCCCGTCGCGGCGGAGGTAATCAGTGCCGGCCTTCCGCGCCTGACGCCCTACACCATCACCAGGCCAGAACGTTTTCTGTCGGAACTTGCGCGTATTCGCCAGCGCGGCTACGCGGTCGATAACGAGGAGTTCTACGCGGGTCGCCGTTGTCTTGCCGCCCCGGTGTTCGATGAGCACCGACGTGCCGTCGCGGCGATCAGCATATCTGCCATGATCACGGAGATTACGGAGGATCGCGTTCCGGCGTACGGAGCAATGGTTGTAGAGAGTGCGTCAGAAATTTCCACGCAACTCGGGTACCGCGGTGCCCCTGTGCGAAATGCTGGTTTTCGCTAAGCCGGTAAGTATCTGCGGCGTTCTGGTGCTCACTGCCTCCCAATCGCCTCTGGGAAGCGGCCCGCTCGAACCAGCCCAACTTCTTTCGCGCCAAGTCGCTCGCATCCACACGGGGCGCCCAGGAGCGATCCACCTCGAACCCTCCAGTTCTCGAAAAGACGCGGCACTGGCATGGCGGATTGGAGTGTAAGAAATCTCCGCCAGCCGGAGACCACTCAAATAGAGGCAAGAGAGGACTTCGGTCGACCGGGACCTGCAGCGAGATCTGCGTCAGGAGATCTGTTTGGAGTTGTGGGACAGCCCTGGATCGATTGACGGCCGTTGCAGTTGCAGGTCGCTTTGTCAGATTCTGCTGATATTCGAGGTTCTGCTCTCCGGTCACGAGGCAAGCCGGCCGCTTCCGCTTCGCTGAGCAACGCGCCGTTCTTCAGCCCAGCCCATGCCTCTTGCTGTACCGTTCGAACGTCGTGCCCAACCAGTGCCGAGCGGGTTGCCGAGGCAACTGTTCATTGAGGAGAATGCGCACGCGCTCTCACCGCTTCGTGAACGGCCTCCAGTGCTGCCACCGCCTGTTCCCGCGACACCGTCGGGAATGAATCGAGAAAATCAGATTCCGCAACGGTACCCGGGTACCGCCAAACATGAGCATCGCGCCCAGGATGTCCGGATCGCTGTGAATGACGACGGCAGTGGTTGACATTCGCGCGGAGGGCGCAATGCAACGGTGCGCGACGAAATCCTGATAGTTCTTCTTCTCAGACTCAAGAAGGTCCTGCAAGAGCTTCTTCATGCCAGCCATTCCGGTACGCATCCTCAGCGCGCAATCGCAGTTCTTTTGCGGCTGTGTCGAGCGGTGCGCGGATCGCGTCCAATATTGAGGTGAGCGTAGCTTGCTGTATGTCGAGTTTCCAAATCACTTCTCCCATGAGGATGTGGAAATCGGCTCTCAATCGGTCGATGCCCTCTCCCACGCGCTGGACCTCATACTGCACGCATCCAAGGCGCTTCCCATCTCGGATTGAAGGGAACCCAATCCCTCGCGTAACGCTCGTTCCTGCGATCCCACTTGCACCGTCAGTGCTCTGGTTTGAGCAGCCTGGGATGTGGTGATCGCCCGTTCGAACCGATTGGCGAGGTCGCGATTGCTTACGTAGTTCGTCCAACTCTGCTGGCCAGTAAAGTAATCGTAAAGGGACAATGGGTGGCCTCCTCTGAATCACAGCTTCCAGGTGGTAGCAGTTGATCGGTGCACCAACACGACAGGATATCTCGAGTCATCGTTTTGCGTGCGGCGAGCCATTGTCACGTCTGGACCACCACGGTCAGGTCCGACCCGGGGTTGAACTTTCTGAGGTTGAATTGCATGGTAGTTGTGTCTCCTCCCTAATCGCACTCTAAACCACGCATAAAATATTAGTGCCTATGTGCCAAGAAGTATTAGTGGAGATTCTTCACTGCCAGTAGTTTCGGTCCAGGCTTCGGTATTGCACCGCCTCGGCGACGTGTTTTCCGGAAACGTGTTCCGACCCGCCAATGTCGGCAATCGTGCGGGCCACCTTGAGAATGCGGTCGTGAGCACGGGCCGAAAGGCTCATCCGCCGCACGGCTAACTCGAGGGTC
>JAWXCM010000265.1:0-3144 GCA_034408745.1 Bryobacteraceae bacterium | reverse complement strand
GCCTCTGGCTCAACCGCGGCTCCCTCCGGCGCGCCAAGCAACGCGCCCCCGCCACCCCCGTCACCGCGCTGCCGCACCTGACGCGAGCCCTCGGCGACGAACGCGCCTGGCCGCACGTCGCCAACCTCGACGCCGTCACCTACGCCACCGATGACGCACCGATCGATGAACTCGACTGGCGCGCCTGGCTGCGCAACGCGGCGCCGTGGCTGGCCCTCGCCACCGTGCTGCGCCTGGTGCTGCGGTGACACGCCGCCCCCACCGCGACAGCTTTGACGCGCCGCGGCAATTGCACAGCCCCGCATCCAGCCCTTGTGGCACAACGGGTTTTGTACCACATGGGGTCGTGGTGTGCGTCTAAAACACTCTGCTATGCTGGCGGACCTGGCCAGACCCAACACCATTCTAAGACGGGGATTCTCCTCGCCAGCACTACCGATTTGGCTTTAGAAAAAACTTTCCAAAATGGCATTTCCGCTGTTGACGGCTGCGCCGGACTTTTCCTATACTCACGACGGATGGGTGGTGGGTGGCTGATGAGGACAGTGCCTGTGATGAGAGGGGCCAAGACAGTCTCAGCACTCCAACCTAAACTCAGTTGAGGAGGTTCACATGCCTGCAGCCAAGAAGAAGGCACCTGCAAAGAAGGCGGCGTCGAAGGCCAAGAAGAAGGCTCCTGCGAAGAAGAAGGCGACCGCCAAGAAGAAGAAGTAACACCCTCCGGCAACACCGAACGAACCAGGCCATTCACTCGGCCCAGCTTTTTTCCCTCTCGCACAGGCACGGGCCTTCGGGCCCAACGGAAAGGCCCTCCGGAAACCCCGGAGGGCTTTTTCGCGTTCTGGGGGCTATCGCAGCCGGGCGGAGAGGAACGGCAGCCGTCAGAATGATGCCTCGCTGGGGATACACAGGCCCTCAAGGCCCGCAAGATCGCACCGGCCGTTCGCGCAGGTATCATCGCAGCAGATCCGGCCGACGCAGAACGGCGTCGCTTCGTCGTGCAGTCACGGCTTGACTGACACGCCGCAGGCGAGGGTTCCGGTGGCGCTGTCGTCGGTGTCGGCCGCGCAGCGGCCGATCCAGCGCCATCGCCGCCGCAGACGGCGATCACGGTGCACATCGCCGCGCCCGCGAGAACACGCACGAGCCGCTGAGCGGGCCTGGTCACACCGCAGCCTTGGGTGGGGCATCGGTAATTGTTGGCCAAGGGAATCTCGGCAGGCGCGAGCGGCCATCCGGCGGCTCGACCCGACCGGCTTCAGCTTCGTTGCTTGTCGCGGACGTCACTTCGCCGGCGGCTCAGCACCAGGGCGTTAGGCACACCTGGGTACTCACATGGATATCGTTCTCGGAAATCGTCTTATCGAGTTGCGCGCCCGCATCGTCGATAAGTTCAACGCTGGGAACTGGGAAGAGATTGGACTACTCACGGGCGGAACCGATATCATCAACGGACATGACCGTCTCTTGCGGAGTCTTTCGTCGGGCGACGAGGACTATGCTGGCAACGTTCTCACCGTTTTGCGCGGGCTCATCGAGCGTGACCCGCGCAGATTGACGATCATCCAGGATTATTTGGACCAGCACTTCCCAGGCGCGTCGACCTACATTTCCGCGAAGCCGGCAGAGCGTCGGATCACCTTTGCGCCATACGTTTTTCAGGTTCCAGAGACGCAGGTGGAGTTGGACCTGATTGGAGTCATGATGCCTTTCGCGATGGAGTTCGCAGGCGTCTACGATGCCATCAAGAAGGCGGCAGTGGCGACCCAGCTTCGCTGTCTTCGGGCTGATGACATCTGGGAAGACAGCACTATCATTCAGGGCATCTTCACCTTGATCTTCCAAGCGCAAGTGGTCGTGGTTTACTTCAGCGGGAGAAACTCCAACGTCATGTACGAGACCGGCATTGCGCACACGCTCGGAAAACACGGTATTCCGATTGCGCAATCTGTCGACGATGTGCCCTTCGATATGAGGCATCACCGGGTACTCAAGTACCTGCCGAACGCTGAAGGGCTCTCGAAGCTCGCGAACGACCTTGCAGCAAAACTGCGGCAAGCGAGCGGGGGATTGGTTAACGCGGCCCCTGTGGTGCCGGCCGACCCCGATGACGTTCCCTTCTAGTTCTCGCCGTGGGCGTCTAACATGCCGTTGCAGCTGTCAATCCCGCCGCAGAGAAATCGGTGTAGAATCGTGAGGCCGACTCGGCGGCGGGCTTGCAGCTGAACGGCAAGGCGTTCGGCGGCCTGTCGGTGATCATGCGGTTCCTTGAAAGACAGATTGACCGCGCATTTCGTCATGGGACTGACGGGTCCGTGATCTTCCAACCCTTCTGGGGAACAGCGTATCTCGTACCCTCCGCCAAGCGGGAGACGGAACTCCGCGACGGATGGCGTCGGTTCACGATGGCCGCGTGGTTGTTCGCCTTGGGTTGTCCGCTTCTGAGCGTCTCCGGCCGATTCGCTTCAAGTTGGCTGTGGTCCTCGACGGGCTCGCTCGCAGTTCTGAAGACCTCACTCCTTGTGCGGCTGGCGGTCGCTTTGTTGTATTTCAGCGTGGGAACGTGGTGGCTCTGGTGGTCGTTGAGAGGTCTCACGTCCGATCTTCAACCCACCATGACCTCCTGGGTTCCGCCAGGATGGATTCGACGTGCAGCTCATGGCGCTACGCGCAGAGGCCTGGTGTTCATGGCGGTCGCAGGTTCCCTCGTCGGAGTCGGTTCTGTAGTCGTGCTACTATCCTTTCGTTTCCTGGATCGCTCAGAGACGCTTGTCGTAGCCAGCCTGGGTGTCCTGGGACTCGTTTCGTTTCTATGGTGCCGTGTCCTCATGCTGGCGCAGGAGCAGGCGTTGCCGAACAAACCGGTCCAGCCGAAGCGGGCCTGCGGCCCGCCCGGCTGAGCGCCGGCGTTCGGCGACTGAACGGGTAGGAACCACCGACTTCTACGGCGATTCCCCCAGCACCCGCAACGTCGCGCTTGTGGGACGTCGCGCTTGTGGACTTTCCGTGAACGGCGTATAGATAGGCGTATGCCGCGGATGCAGATTTACCTCCCCGAAGCCATGTACGAGCAAGTCAAGGCGCGTGGCCTCCCGGTCTCGGAGCTCTTGCAGAAGGCCGTCCAAGCGGAGCTGCGTCGGCAGG
>JAWXCM010000264.1:0-17114 GCA_034408745.1 Bryobacteraceae bacterium | reverse complement strand
TGACCGGTTCCTTGCTCACGCGGCTGGATCGTAACGTAATACAAGTTACGCTTCGCCGCGACAGATCGCACCATTTTGCGACAGAAACTAGCTAGCTAGCTAAGCTACTGGTCCCTGCATTTCCGGCATAACTACATCGGATAAAACCACGTCAGACGCAACTTTGAGATGACTGGCCAGTTCCAGTGCAGCTCCGTTTGATGCTTCGGCGAGCAGAATTCGTAAGCCTTTCCTGATTCCAGTTACCGGTTTCGGCGCATCCTGCCGGGCTGGTCTTTGATTCGAGAACGAAATGAACGTCGTAAATGAGCTACCTTCTCCGGGAGTAGTCGTTACATCCAGCCCGCCGCCCAGCTGTTTCACGATCCCGTATACCGTGGCGAGACCGGCCGCTCCGAGTTCGCGGGCGGTTGCTTTCGCATCGGGATCATGGGTGAGGAGTTTATCGGTGTTTCGACTCCGCGGGAGGCAGCCTCCGCCATCAGGTCCAGTCCACCGCGCGCTCCCGGTTGCGATGCGAGCAGGCAGACGTCGAAGTCGCCTGACGCAAGCGCGGTGAGGCCTTGTTTGAGCCCACTGAACGCACCCCAGATCCGGAGGCCCGCGCAGGGATTCGTTTTACCGAACAGCCGAAGCTAAGCCGATTATGGAGTCGCAGTTAACTGTGTGTCCACGCCCGCAAAAGTCCGCCGGCTGACGCACCTGAGGGTATCTTCGGTGAGATACTCATGGTGATGCCGCGATTTTTCACCCTTGCCCAGGCCGAGCGCACTCTGCCTCGGGTAGAGGCAGCGATTCGGACCGCGACTGGACTTAAGGCTGAGTATCAGCTGGCAGAAGACGGGCTGCGCGAATTGAGCCACAAGGTGATGATGAGCGGCGGAATGGCTGTCAATCATCACAACGCTCTCGGGCTGCGCAACCGGCGGGACTCGGCCGCCACGCGACTACAGGAAGTTATGGCGGAGATTCAGGAGTTTGGCTGCCTGGTAAAAGACCTGAATATCGGGCTGCTCGACTTTCCAACCTTGTATCACGGCCGCGAGGTGTATCTGTGCTGGCGGCTGGGCGAACAGCGGATCGCACACTGGCATGGCGTGGAAGAGGGATTCCAGAGCCGGAAAGCGATCGATGATGAGTTTCTGGCCAACCACACTGGCGACTCCGTAAGCTAAGCAAAACGCTCCTGTTTTTGCCCATTTCTACCCGACCAGCCGTGCTACAATCATGACTTGTCAGGCCTCGGGCTCCGTGCAACGGACGGCCGCAAACCCCGCCAGGTCCGGAAGGAAGCAACGGTAGTGGTTTAGTCCGTGTGCCGCGGATCACCCGGGGTCTGGCATGAACGACCCGCCTTTCACTCCGCCCGATTCGCCGTCAGTACAATAAAGGCTGATTCATGTCGTATCAGGTCATCGCGCGGAAATACCGGCCCGCTCAGTTTTCAGAGCTGATTAGCCAGGAGCACGTCCGCACCACACTCGAAAACGCGATCACGCAGGGCCGCATCGCCCATGGCTATATCCTGTCCGGCCAGCGGGGGACAGGCAAGACGACGGTGGCGCGCATCATTGCACGATGTCTGAACTGCGTCAAGGGTCCGACGCCGCAGCCTTGTGGGGAGTGCGCAAGCTGCAAGGAAATCGCTGGCGGGTCGAGTGTCGACGTCATTGAGATCGACGCAGCGTCGAACCGTGGCATCAATGAGATGCGCGAGCTTCGTGAGAACGTCCGTTACCGTCCGGCGCGCGACCGCTTCAAGGTTTTCATCGTCGACGAAGCGCACCAGATCACGAGCGAGGCGTTCAATGCGCTGCTAAAGACGCTGGAGGAGCCGCCCGACTGGGTGGTCTTTATCTTGTGCACGACAGAGTCGCACAAGATCCCGGTGACGATTACGTCGCGTTGCCAGCAGTTTAGCTTCCGGTCTGTCGATTTTGCCGAACTGGTGGCGCGGATGCGCTGGATATGCGAGCAGGAAGGAATCTCGACCGACGACGAGGTGCTGGGGATACTGGCGCACTCGGGCGAGGGGAGTGTTCGCGACTCGCTTTCGGCGCTGGATCAGGCGATCGCGTGCTGTGGAATGACGCTGAACGCTGGTGACGTCCGCGAGCTGATGGGGCTGTTCTCACTGGAATCACTGCGACATGTGGCCGAGGCCCTTCAGAGTTCCGACGCGAAGCAGATGCTGGAGATTGTAGGGGAACTGGAGCGCAATGGCCGCAGCCTGCACCACTTCTGCCGCGAACTGGCACGCTACTTCCGAAATCTGCTGGTGTCGCGCATTACTGGCCAGGAAACTCGCCTGATTGCTGCTTCAGCAGCGGAGCAGGCTCGATTACTGGAGACAGCTCGGGAGTTTAGCGAAGAAGACCTCACGCGTTACCTGCAGCTAACGCTGGATTTGTATAAGGACATGCAGACTTCTCTGCAGCCCAGGCTTCATCTGGAGATTGGACTGATGCGGCTGGTGCACGCGGGGCGGCTGGCGTCACTGGAACAGTTGCTGGCCGGAGGATCGTTGCCAGCCGGTTCTGGTGCGCCACCTCCCAGGCCTGCGGCTGCACTTCCGACACCCGCTCCGCAACCGGTGAGAACGGGGCCGAGTCCATTTGAGAAAGATTCTGCGCGACGTCCCGCGGTGACCACTGCTCCTGCGCCTGCGGCTCAGCCGGCTCCTGTGCTCCCGGCTCAGCCGGCTCCTGTGCTGGTTGCGGACGCTCCGCCATGGGACTCGGCTCCGGCGGCAGCGACTCCGCAGCGCACCCCTGCTCCGGCGGTTGCTCCAAAGGCGGCTCCAGCGTCGATTCCTGCGACTCCCGCTGCCGTTGCGGCGCCGGGAGGTGACCTGCGTGCGACTCTGATCGCGACGCTCGAGGATCTGGAACGGCCGCACGCGGTAGATAATCTGGAACAGGCATTGGTGGAACTGGCAAATGGCGAACTGGTGATCACAGTCCCCCCCTCGGCGGCGTCCATGCTGGTGTTCTTTGAAACCGACCTTACTCAGGCGGCACAGAAGATGTGCGGCAGGTCGACGCGAGTGCGCATCGTGAAGGGCGAGGCCAGTACCGCTCCGGTAACTCGTTCGGCGTCGGGTCCGAAGAAGTCAAGCGAGGATCAGGAAGCGGAGCAGCGGGCCATGTCCGATCCCGCGGTGCAGAGTTTTCGAGAGGCGTTTCCGGCAGCCGAGATCCGGCAGGTCCGCAATTTGAAGGAGTAGATCCAATGAGCATGAAACTCCCGGGCAACATGCAGGGCATGATGAAGCAGGCGCAGCAGATGCAGGCGAAGATGCAGGAAGATATCGCTGCGATTCGCGTGGAAGCGAGCGCTGGCGGCGGTATGGTGACGGTCAAGATGGACGGCCAGAAGCGCTGCCTGGGCGTCACGATCGACCCCGAAGCGGCCGGCGACACCGAGATGCTGCAGGACACGGTGATGGCCGCGTTCAACGAGGCTCACAAGAAAGTGGAAGAGCAGGCACAGGCGAAGATGAGCGGCATGCTGGGCGGGCTCGGGCTGCCTCCCGGGCTGTTCTAATCAATGGCTGACTTCGCCGAGCCGCTGGCACGGCTCATCCAGGAAATCAAACGGCTGCCCGGCATTGGCCAGAAGTCGGCACAGCGAATCGCGTTTTTCATACTGCGCACGGACCGCGAAGGCGTGGATCGGCTGGTGCAGGCGATCCACGATGTGAAGGACAAGATCGGCCTGTGTGTGGTGTGCAACAACATCAGCGATGCAGAGCTCTGTCTGTTTTGCCGGGATGAAGGACGGGAATCGACCACGATGTGCGTTGTTGAAGAGCCGCACAACATTCTGCCGATCGAGACCACACGCCAGTTCCACGGCCGGTATCACGTGCTGCACGGGTCCATCTCGCCGCTGCGTGGGATCGGGCCGGAGCAGCTTCGTATTCGCAGTCTGCTGAAGCGGCTGGAGGAGCCGGGTGTCGAAGAAATCATTCTGGCGACGAACCCGAGGTGGAAGGCGAGGCGACCGCTTCTTATCTTTCGCGGCTTTTGAAACCTCTGGGGATCAAGGTGACTCGTATTGCCATGGGTATTCCTGTGGGCAGCGACATTGAGTTCGCCGATGAGATCACGATGCTGAAATCGCTTGAGAATCGGCGGGAGTTGTAGCGCGCGATGCGGGCTGCGGTTCGCTGGTTATGGCTGCCTGTGTTGCTGGCGTTTGCGTGGGCGGGCTGGGTGGTGTGGAGCCGTAAAGCGGGAAATGCCGAGATCGAACGCGCCGCTGAGGCGAAACAGGCTCGCGCGGATGCCGAGATTGTGGAGAAGATGGGCGGTCGTGAGTTGAAGGTGCTGTCGTTTTATGCCAACCCTGGGATTGTGGGTCGGGGCGAGGCTGGGTTGCTTTGCTATGGCGTGGCGAATGCCGCTTCTGTCGCGATTGAGCCGGGTGTTACGGGGATCGCGCCGTCGCTGAGCCGGTGCGTGGAAATCAGGCCCGCGCGCGACACGGACTACACGTTGCGGGCCTGGGATTCCAAGGGCACGGAAGTGGTGCAGACGGTCAGCGTTACGGTTCGGTAGAGTTGAGGCGGGCGTGGGCGCCCGCCGCAGCTCTGGGGAGCTGCCCCCCTTAACGGCGGTCTGGCGCCAGTGTGCTTCGGTCGGCTTCCCGGTCTGGCCCGGAGTCGGCGGCCCAGTCTTCGGGGCCCCTCTTGCCATAGTTCGTAAGGCCGAGGTTCGGGTCGTCTTCCCGCACTATGGTCAGGTCGTCGAGACCTCCGACGCTGGCTGTGACCAGGCCGCCGTCGGCCAGCGGCGTGCCACTCGAGAGGTCGGTGGTGTCGGTGACCGTTTCGTCGATTACCTCGAATTCCATGACGGTCTGGGCGTTGCGGATGGCGTCTTCGAACTCCGGGGCGCGGGCGTCGAGCACCTCATATTCCCACACCTCCGCCGCTGCCGACCCGAGGAACGCGTCGTCTTCGTCGAGCGTTTCCTGGCTGTGTTTGGCTTCCGGTTCAAAACGTTCAACGAACCGTTTGTCGGCGACGATGCCGTCGGCGAGGTAAACGTCCAGCTCGGCTGTTGGGTCAATGGCGGATTCGGAGCCGTCTGTCTGGAAACGCTTTGCGAAGGCGACGCGGTAGGTCATGCCCGTTTGAGGCGCGCGGGGCATGGAAATGTTTCAAGGCTTGTATATCTCCGCGATGTCGACGGGCCGGTGTTCGTCGAGCGAGCGGTAACAGGCGTCCACGAGTGCCATGGTGCCGAGGTTCTCCCGGGCACCGACTATGTTAGGTTCGCGGCCCTCGGACACGGCGTCGAGCAGTTCGCCCATGGTGCCCTGAAACGCGTCGGGGAACCACACCTCGCTCCACTGCGGGGCGATCCAAACGCCGGGGTCGCGGGTGGTGGAGTATCGAATAGTGCTGGGCACTGCGTTCGGATACTCCGGCCACCCGATAGTGCCCTGAGCCAGACCCTCGGTGCCCTCGACGCGCCACCTGATGTACGAATCGGCTGCGGCGCCCTCGCGGGCCGGACCTGCCCAGACGTCGTCCCATGACGAGGCGCGGAAACCGTTCTCGTATTCGAGTATGTAGAGTACGATCCCGTCGCGGTGGGCGAACTTAGTCCGGGGATCGGTGCGGGCACTCACATACACGCTTTTCGGATCGCCGAATAAGTACCGGAAGCAATCCAGGTGATGAATACTCATGGCGGCCAGAGTAAGTCCGTTGTATTGTTCCAGCCATTTTTGCCAGTGCGGAATGGCCCGCATCTCGATAGTCGCGAGCACGGGTTCGCCTAAGTCGCCGCGGTCCAGCAGGGTCTTGAGCGCGCGAATCGACTGGTCATAGCGCATGTTTTGATTGACTGCGAGAGTAATTCCGGCGCGCTCGCACATTTCGACGCACTCCACCGCTTCGGGATAACTCATGGCGAGTGGCTTTTGTGCCAGAATGCCGCGAATGTGGCTCGACTGGCGCACGGCTTCGCGAATGACTTCGGGCTGCACATGCGGCGGGACGGCGATGTCGACGATCTCGAGCGCGGGGTCGGCGAGGAGCTTCTGCCAGGTGTCGTAGACATGCTCTATGCCACGCAGGCGGGCGACATCTTCGGCCTCGGCGAGGGGTGTGCCCCAGATGGAACGGACCTGGACGCCTATCTTGCGGTAGGCGGCCAGGTGTACGTCGCGCATGATGAATCCGCTGCCAACGGCGCCGATCCACCAATCCGTCCGGGCGGGCGGAGTTGGCATGTGGTTCAGGAGATTCGTATCCATAAAGGCAGGACTCTGAAGCCGTAACCCTATCACAGTCCGAGTTGCCCGGCTGGGATACACTGTCCCCTTGCACACTGATCGGCCTGACTCCATCATCCACAGCGTGGCACCCATTCGAATCTGCGATTTGGGTGGCTGGACTGACACGTGGTTCGCACGCTATGGGCAGGTGCTGAACATCGCTGTCTATCCTGCCGTCGAGGTGCAGGTTCAGGTTTGGCCTCGGGATGACGGTTCGCGTCCGCGGATTACGATTCATGCGGACAACTATGGCGAATCGTGGTGCCCGCCGGCGGGGAAGGAAGGCTTCGGCAGGCACGCGCTGGTTGAGGCTTCTGTTGCTTATGCGCATGTCCCGGATGACGTTGGCGTGGAGATCTCCATTTTCAGCGAGTGCCCGGGCGGCTGCTCGACAGGCACGTCGGCCGCGGTTGGTGTGGCTCTGCTGGCGGCCCTCGACCGGCTGACTCCGGGGCGCAAGTCGGCTCAGGCGATTGCGGCCGCGGCGCAGCGTGTGGAGACGGAACTGCTGCGGCAGCAGTCGGGCATACAGGATCAGATCGCGGCGGCACACGGGGGCGTCAGCTTCATAGAGATGACGGAATACCCGTCGGCGACGGTGATTCCGGTGAAGCTGTCACCGGTGGTGGAAAGCGAGCTGGAGTCGCGGCTGGCGTTGATCTTTGTCGGGCAGACGCACAGTTCTTCTGAGACCCATGAGATGGTGATCGCGGGACTTGAGGACGCGGGGCCGGAAGCCCCGGAGCTGGTGCCGCTGCGCCGAACTCCGGGCCAGGGCAGGGCCGCGCTCGAGGCTGGAGACCTGGATTCGTTCGGTGAGATCATGACGGCGAACACGGAGGCGCAGCGAGCTCTGAATGCCGCGCTGATCGGTCCGCGGCATCAGGAGATCATCGATATTGCGGCTTCGCACGGGGCGGCGGGCTGGAAGGTGAATGGCGCCGGAGGGGCTGGCGGGTCGGTAACACTGTTGGGAGGCGCGGACCGGCGCGCTCACAGGCGCATGATTGATGCTGTACTTTCTGCAAGTTCCAGGTACCGAAACATTCCCGTTCGCATTTGTCACGGGGGAGTTCAGTCCTGGACCGTAAGAAATGCTAAGATCATCGAATGAATGACATACGACCTGATCGTCATCGGTAGCGGACCTGGCGGCTACTCCGCGGCAATACGCGGAGGACAGTACGGCCTGAAGACCGCACTCATTGAAAAGCAGCCCCGGCTCGGCGGAACTTGCCTGCTGGTCGGCTGCATTCCCACCAAAGCTCTCCTCCACAGCGCCGACGTCTGGGACCACTTTGTCCACGCCGCCGACGAAGGCATCTTCTGCGACAACCCCCGCTTTGATTTCGTCAAGGTGAACGACCGCAAAGACAAGATCGTAACCAAGCACTCGAAGGGCATCGAGATGCTGATGAAGAAGAACAAGGTCGAGGTCATCAAAGGCTACGCGACCCTGAAGGGCGGCGGCAAGATCGACGTTGCGGCTGAGGACGGCAGCACCAAAACGGTTGAGGCGAAGAACATCATCCTCGCCACCGGTTCGGAAGCGCGCATGATCCCGGGCCTCGAGCCTGACAATGACTTCATTCTCACCAATGTCGAGATCCTGAAGCTGAAGGAAGTGCCGAAAAAGCTCGGCATTATCGGCGCGGGCGCGGTTGGCGTGGAGTTCGCGTCTATCTTCAAACGGTTCGGCTCTGACGTGACTGTCCTTGAGATGCTGCCCCGGCTGGTTCCTGTGGAAGACGAGGAAGTCAGCAAGGAACTGGAGCGCTACTTTAAGAAACAGGGCATTCGCTGCGAGACCGGTGCCAAAGCCAGCGGCATTGAGAAGACGGGCACGGGCGTGAAGCTCACTGCGACGCTTGCCAACGGCAAGGACGAGGTGATGGAGTTCGACAAGCTCCTCATCGCTGTCGGCCGGCGTCCCAACACGGAGAAGTGCGGGATTGAGAACACAAAGATCGAGCTCGACCGCGGCTTCGTGAAGGTGAACGGCTTCCAGCAGACCGGCGAGCCCGGTGTCTACGCCATCGGCGACATTGTTGCGGGCACACCGCAGCTGGCGCATGTGGCGACAATGGAGGGCATGGTCGCGCTGGATCAAATGACGGGCCGGCAGGCGATTCCGATTAACAAGAACCGCATCCCGGGCGCGACCTACACCGAACCTGGAATCGGCAGCGTAGGGCTGACTGAGAAGCAGGCCAGGGAGCAGGGCTTCGACGTCAAGGTGGGTAAGTTCCAGTTTGTTGGTAACAGTAAAGCGACGATCGTGGGTCACCACGAGGGCTTCGTGAAGGTGGTGTCGGATACGAAGTTCGGCGAGATTCTCGGCGTCCACATCATTGGGCCGCAGGGGTATGAGCTGATTTCTGAAGCCGTGCTGGCCATGGAGGCCGAAGCTACCGTCGACACGCTGATCCACACGATTCACGCGCATCCTACGCTGTACGAAGCGGTGGGCGAAGCATTCAACGCGGTCAACGGAATGGCCATCAATGTCTAGATTTGAGCTGCGCGATCTCGGGCGTCTCGGCTATGCCGAGGCGCTCGGTATCCAGCAGCGGCTTGTCGAACAGCGCAAGCAGGGGCTGATCCCCGACCAGCTGCTGTTCGTCGAGCACCCGCACGTCATCACCATGGGCCGTAACGGGAACGCGGCAAATATGCTCGCGGGCGAAGAAGCACTGCGCCAGCTGGGCATCGAGTTTCATCACACCAATCGGGGCGGCGACGTGACGTATCACGGTCCCGGCCAGATTGTGGGTTATCCCATCTTCGATTTGAAGGACTGGAAGCGCGATGTGGTGGCCTGGGTGCGGGCGATGGAAGGCGCGCTGATGGGCGCTTTGGCGGAGTTCGGCATTGAAGGCGGGCGTGTGGAAGGCGCGACGGGCGTGTGGGTGAATGGAGCCAAGGTGGCCGCAATCGGCGTGCATATCAGCCGCTGGGTCACTTATCACGGCTTCGCATTAAATGTGAATACGGATTTGAATTATTTCCGCTATATCGTTCCTTGCGGGCTGACTAAGCCCGTGACGTCGATGGAGGCGCTTGGGTGCCGGGCCTCGACGGACGATGTGAAGGCGGCTCTGGTTCGCGGATTTATTCGGCAGTTCGACAGTGCTGCTGACGGGATACAACTGCTGCCGGCGGTCTGACGCGCGGCCTGAACAGGGAGACTAGCAATGATTGACGTCGTGATGCCCCAGATGGGCGAAAGCATCGTGGAAGGCACGCTGACCCGCTGGCTGAAGAAGCCCGGTGAGCGCGTGGAGCGGGACGAACCGCTGTTTGAGATATCGACCGACAAGGTCGACACGGAGATCCCCGCACCTGTCGCTGGCACGCTGAAGGAAGTGCTGGTGGAGGAAGGCAAGACAGTCGGCATCAACACCGTGGTCGCGCGTATCGATGACGGCGGTGCCGATGTGCCGCCGGACACGGCGCCGCACGCCGCGACGGAAGCTACCGCCCAGGCTGCCGCGAAGGAAGCCGACGCTGTACCTCCCGCTCCTGCGCAGGAAGCGCCGGAAGCGGAAGCTGCTCCTCCGTCGGAAGCTCCTGCTACGCCGGACGAACCGGCTGGTCCGCTCTCTCCGGTTGTGCGCAAGATGGCTCGGGAGTACAACCTCGACCTGAAGCTGGTGAAGGGCACTGGCGCTGGTGGACGTATCACGAAGTCGGACGTTGAGGGCTTTATGGCTCAGCAGGCCGCAAGCACTGCTGCTCCCGCGGCTCCTCCTGCCGCCGCACCTGCTCCTGCCGCACCTGCTCCTGCCGCGCCTCCCGCCGCGCCTCCCGCCCCGGCACCGCCGGCAGCCGCTGCTCAGGCTCCTCTGGCTCGGGGCGAAGAGGCCCGCACACGCATTGAGCCGATGAGCACGATGCGGCAGAAGATTGCCGAGCACATGATCTTCTCAAGGAACACTTCCGCGCATGTGACCACGGTGCATAAGGTCGACATGACGAAGGTGGCGAAGCTGCGCGACAAGCAGAAGAGTGCGTTCCAGGAACGCTATGGTTTCTCGCTGACCTATCTGCCCTTTGTTCTGCGCGCCTGCTCGGAAGCGCTGCGTGGGTTCCCGATTGTCAATGCGTCGATCGATGGCAAAAACGTGATTTACCACAACGAGATCAACCTCGGAATCGCGGTTGCGCTCGATGGCGGCTCGGGTCTGATTGTGCCGGTGATCCGTAATGCGGATGAGAAGAACGTGGTCGGTTTGCAGCGCTCGATTGTGGATCTGGCGGCGCGGGCGCGGTCTCGTCAGCTGAAGCCGGATGAAGTGGCTGGCGGCACGTTCTCGATTACCAATTTCGGCAGCTTCGGCAGCGTGTTCGCGACGCCGATGATTAATCAGCCGCAGGTGGCGATCCTCGGTGTCGGCACCGTGGAGAAGACGCCTGTGGTGATCGACGATGCGATCGCGATCCGCTCGATCTGCTACCTGGCACTGAGCTTCGACCACCGCCTGGTTGATGGCGCGCTGGCCGATCAGTTCGTGAGCAAGATCAAGACGGTGCTCGAGAACTGGTCCGATTCCATCCTGTAATCAACAGGTATTTTTGAAAAATGGCGGCGCCGCTTTCACAGCGACGACGCCTTTTTTTTATCGCCGGACGCAGTCAGTGTGAAGGCGGGGCGTCAGTGACCACCACGTTTCGCGTTCGAAGTTCTGTGGTTGCCTGCTGGCGGATCCACTCGGCTGCCAGAGGATGGCTGGCGACACCGCTCTTACGCATGGTGTATTCCAGGTCCTTCAGCAGCGTCGCGATTTCTGTCTGTACTTGGCCCACCGGAATCAGCACGGGCTGGATGATGACGCGGAATGGGAAGGGTGTTCCCCTCTTCGGCGCGCATATGGCGGCCACGAATAAAGCAGTGGGCAACAATGGCATCGCAAGGCAATACCGGGAAACTGCGGGGCAGGGAAGGGGCCAGGAAATGGCTGCGGCGCGATTGAGTTCTCTTCGTAGAAATTAACGAAGGAGGGGCGGTACCTGATTTCAATGGTGATCCACCGCCAGATGATTTCGAAGCGTTCCGGCTCTTGAAAAAAGCCCCTGGGGCCCGGTAACTCAGCCATACCAAAGAATCCTTCATTCCGACGGAGCGGCGAGTTGCTGCTTAACGCCCTCAATAAAGCTGTGGACGTCGAGGAGTCCGGGCTGCCAGGCCTTCGGATATTTACCATGCAACGATTTCGGCACGACAAGCGAAACTCGTGCCTCCTGCATTTCTTTCAACTGGTTTCCGGTAATCCCCTGCTGCAGCGTGACGATATGCTTCGTCTGCACCCGTCGTCCTTCGTTGAGAACCTGACGCCAGCGGTCCTTACAGGTCGTCTTCAAGCCAATGACGAAGAGTCGTTTCTCCGGCCAGGAAAGATCGAAATAGGCATCTTCGCTGGGGATCAAAATATCCGGCCTCCCGTCCGCTCCAAGGGCTGGCCGCATCTTGTGAGGAACTCCGGCCTGTGTGAGCAGGTACTCAACATGGTTTTCAAAAGACCGCCCGGCGCGTGCTTTGCGCCGGTTCAGAATGCTGAGTGCCGTTTGGATGAATTCGTCGAAGGTCCTGAAAAGTCGTCCGGCCACGAGGTTCTGACAGACTATGCGCTCAACCGACTGGAAGAGTTGATACTCGGTCTCGATGGCCCGCATGAGCGCTTCGTCTGGCGGTAGCTCTGCAAACTTCTTCAGGCACGTTTGCAGAATTTTCCGGGTAACTTCAGAGAACACCCCGCCGGTGGGGAACTCGGTGTAGTCGGCTGACGCCTCCCGGATCAACCGATCGATGCATTCGTCTTCCGACTCGACGGCGACGGCTACACCGTCTTGATAGACGCCCCAGTTTTGGAACGCTTCGACACCGAGGGCGCTTTGAAGGTCCTCAATGTCCTCATCGTAGTCGAGTACGTACGCGATGAATTCGTCGCGGGATTTGGGGATCAGGACCAGGAGATCGCCGACCATGTCGGCATTCAGAAACGGAAAGTCGCGACCGAAACGCGTCAAACGATATTCGTGTTTGGCCGCGCCGTACCAGGTAATCACCGAATCGGTAACGCGGCCATCCTGCCAGAGGATCGAAACAGAATGCTTGTCATTGCGCCCAGTCGTCGGTGGGTGCGGCGTGTACATTTCCCATACGGGAATGGGCATATAAAAGCCGCACTGGTGACTACGGGTAAGCCCTGCGTCGTTGGGCGAGATGAACTTCAGAAGCGCATTGCCGTAACGCATGGCGTCTTCAATAGCGCGTTGGCAATGAGGGGACGTCACGCACGAAGCTTTCTCTTAACAGGGGCGGTGGCAGCGTTTTGGAAGAGGCTTTCACCCTGCGACAACTTCCAGAACATCACCTTCATAATCTGCCTCCCCACTGCTTCGACCACCCTGGGGACGACAGCGTTTCCGAACTGCCGGTAAGCCTGGGTGTCTGAAACGACGATCTTCTTTTCATCGAAGCCCATGAGGCGGGCGCACTCAGGGGGGGTCAGTCTCCGGGGTGGCTTACCCTTTCCTTGCGGGATCAGAATTTCGGAGCCGTCCTTGTAGTACCGGGCGCTGAGAGTTCTCGCAATCCCCATGGGGTCCACCAGACCGAACCCGAACCCGTTCCCCCTGGCGCGGTGACCTTCCGCGTACCGTTGCAGGTAATCCCAGAGATGCTCAGAAAGCGTGTATTTGGGATCGGGTGCGGGGTCCAGAATATCGATGAGCCTGGGTTTTGGTTGATCCGGTGCCTGTGGAAACTCGAAAGGCGGTCTCTCGGGAAAGGCCTTTTTGTAAAAGCAGACGATATAAACGCGCTCACGATGTTGGGGAACCCAGGCCGCGGCGTCAATCACCTTGTCGAAAATCCAGTAACCGAGTTCATCGAGCCGGTCCTGGATCACCGCCCACGTCCGGCCCTGGTCGTGCGATTTCAGGTTCTTGACGTTCTCCAGGAAGAGCACCGCGGGGCGCTTCGCCTCGATGATGGTGGCAAGCTGAAAAAAGAGATTGCCCTGGGTCACACATTTGAAGCCGTGAGCCATGCCAAGACTCTGACGCTTCGACACGCCCGCAATGGAGAACGGCTGGCAAGGAAAACCGGCGGCAAGAATATCGTGGCTCGGAATATCGGCGATTTTCAGTTTTCGGATGTCGTCGTGTGGAATGTCGCCGTACCAGGCCTGGTATGTTCGTTGGGAGTACTTGTCCCATTCACACGAAAAGCGACAGCGACCCCCGAGCTTCTCCAGTGCACTACGAAACCCGCCGATCCCGGCAAAAAGGTCGATGAAGGTGAAGGGGAGGCTTTGCGGAACGGTCCTCTCTACAATTTTCGGCTGGCCCGAAAACAGGGGCAGCTGAAGTTCAATGTCGGCCTCAACGGCCTTCTCGAGAATGGAAAGAATCACCTCTTGCTGAGTCATTTTGTGCTGATCGCGCTGCTGGTCGATCCACAGCCGAATGCCCGAAGGGACGTTGCGGACCAGTAGTTGTTTGCTCATGTCACTTCTCCATCTGGGAAACGTTGATAGCACTACCTTCGTCTGATAGCAAGATTTCCCAGGGCTTCGATCCACCAGTCTACTACGGGCGGAAACGCACTTGTCCAAAAGTGCTTAAGGTGGCTTTGCGTGCAGAAGGTTCGAGGCTACCGCTCGCGTCCGTCTGTTTGGTCGGGCTGCGGGCCTTCGTTCTCAACGCCCTCCCGCCCGTTCCGGTTGCCGTTGCTGTTCCAGCTCCTGCTGTTTCTGCCGGGGGCACTCCGGGTCTTTCGCCATGCGCTTCCACTCGTGCGAATTTCTGCGGTTATGGTCGGCGAGGGCGGCGGTCCGCTGCTGCTCCATACCGCCGCTGTCGGGATAGCGTCACTCCCTCTCTTTGCGCCGGTCGAGGGGATGGTGAATATCGTATCGGTCATCAAGACCGGCGCCGACGGATTCCATGCGGGCTATCGTTCGAGACATGGTGGGAATAATCTTTCCCTCAAGGCCGCAAAGCCGTTCGAGCATGGTTCACAATGGCCCATCCAAGTCCCGATGCTGGCCAAGCTGCTCTTCCATGGGCTTCAACCGCTCGTTCATCAGGGAAATCACGCGCCGGATTTCTTCAGTGTCTTCGCTTTGGTGGGCCAGCTCGTCAACAACACGCGAAACCAGGGCATCAGTTTTTCTTGAGGCGGTTCGAGCAGCTCTTTTGCGGTCGGTTCGCTCGTCGGCGCGGCGCTGTGCCGGAGAGAATGGCTTTGACTTGCAACAGCAGAACTCGGAAGCCGGGCAAAGGGTTGACGTAGCGAGCAGGCCGACCAGGGCGAAACGTGTGTCATCGATCCCCCTCGGAGAATGCCGGAAGGGTGTCACTGGAGATCGGCTCGGCTTCGTCCCGTATGACGGGCGTCTCGCGATGATGACAACGGCCACAACAGCCGTTCCCTCCCGATTTGCATGCGCGTGCTCATGATGGCCGTGATCCGCGGGCCGGAGGCTGAGTCTTGTAGAAGTCGAAGAATGCATGGCGCTTCCTTCTGGAACCGGGGACAGTACGGCGTCCCCGTCGACAGACTCTAATCTAATGCAACTTGCAACTGTCAATGCAGAAGTTAGGATGGGTATTTCTATCCTGGGGGATCTGTGATTGGATGTCTCTGACGACAGTTGCTCTCAGGACAGGCTTACCAGGAAACGCGAACTGCCGGCGGGCGAGTTAGCCGGTACAGCCACTGACCTGGAACGAAGGGCAAAAGCCGCTCTGCCCAGTCGGTTCCGGCGATGGATCGCAACGCGGATGAGAAGAAGAATGGCCTGCCGATGGCTTTGCGGCAGGCGGCGAGATGGGCTGCGGGTTCAAGGCCTCGCGCCGCATGCTCGCCTGCCAGCGAACCAGTCAAGGCGGCGCAGAGGAGACCTGAGCCCGTAAACGGGTCGACGAAGGACAGGGCGTCGCCGCACAATAACGCGGAGCCCTCCGGCTTCCATCGCTGCCCAAAGGCGAGAGGTCCGGTGAAGATCCAGTCCATGGTGCGAGTTAAAGGAGCGAGGCGATGCCGCAGCGGGGCGCTGGTCATCATCAGCGACTCCGGCTCGAAGCCTGCGGCCTTCAGCGCGGACTCAGGCGCGATACCGCACACGTTGGTCCGCCCGCCTTCGATGCAGTTTATGCCGACGTAGGCGTCGTGCCGGAAGTACAACTCGACGGCGTCGTCTGAAGGTCCATCGAAGTGGGCTTTGAACCCGAATAATCTCGAGCCTTTCGCCGCGGGGCTCGGGGGGCGGCCAGTTGCGATGATGGTCGGTTCGCCCGCGCCAACGTGCTGAGTGCCGAGCCGGGCGGCTGTACTCCACAGCAGTTCGTCGAACGTGTAGCGGCTGAGTCCGAACGCGGGTTCGGGTAGTACCGCGCGCTTTTCCGTCGATCCCAGATACACGGCCATCCGCCGCACAGACCATGGCGCCTGTTGCAGAAATGCTTCGAGCAGCCCGGCGCGTTGCAGTATCGGAGCGATTTCAGGAGAGAGGAATTCCCCGCAGACCTTGTGACGTGGAAAGCGTGAGCGCTCCACGATCTCCACTCGCGCGGCGCCCTCACGGCAGGCGCCGATCGCGGCCATGGAACCGGCGGGACCGCCGCCCAGCACTCGAACGTTATTCGTGGAAGTACACGATGTCGGGCCGGATTCGTTTGTTTTCTTTTTCAAACGCGCAGGGTCCACACTCCATACGATAACCGGACCATGCGGCACGCACGGCTTTCGGCACTTCCACCGGATGGTCGGGCTCATGGTAAACGGAGAGCGACATGCGGGGGTGATACTTCGCAATGGTCGCGGCACCGCCGTGGAGTGCGCGGACCTCAGCGCCTTCGATATCCATTTTGATAAAGTCGACGCGCTCCAGACCCAGTTCGGCGACCAGCTTGTCAATGGTGGTCAGTGGGAGCTTTTCGGTGGTGGCGCTGGAGTGCTCGGGATGAATTACAAAACTGTCGGCGGCCGAATTTCCGTGATCGATATTCATGGTCAGGAAATCGTCCTTGTCCCACACGCCTTTCGGATAAATCACCACCCGGCCGCTTTCAATTTCCGATTTGAAATTGCGGCGCAGAGCTTCCAGATTTTCCGGTGCCGGCTCGATGGCGATGACTTTCTTTGCGCCAGCGTCGAGGCTCGCCTTGACGAACACGCCGATATTGGCGCCGCAGTCGAGCACGATGTCGCCAGGCCTGACGAAGTTACTTCCCTCGCCGTAGATCTTGCGGTCTTGTTCGGCCAGATTGTACGGGAGCACGTAACGGCTCTCTTTGGTGATCCAGTAGGTGCCCATCGGCGTCTCCCACTGTTCAAAATGTTCGTCCTTCGCGATCATCTTGCTCGCCTTCAGAATGCGATCTTTGGAGGCAATCTGATCCTGCAGATTCTGGTCGGCACGGACCGCATTGGCAAGCGGGCACTCGGGGCTTCGTCCGGCCAGCACAAGGGCTGAAAGCCGGGCGGGCGGATACATTGCGACTCCCGCGCCCACAAGAAGCACCACGAGAGACGTCTTCACAATCCCGGAAAGGGTCATTGGTAGAAGTTTAGCGCGACAGGTCTCGCAGAGGCGGCGGTGGAACGATCCTTCGTGTCCCCTTCCCTGGCGCCTTTCCGCTTTACCAGACAAGCGCAACAGCCTCGATAAGGAGAATACAATGCGACGACTCAGCACCAGCCGGGATCTGTTCGAAGGAGTTTGAAGTTGCGGTAAAGGATCACAAGGCCGAGCGGCACGCGCGCGGTTTTTCCAGCTGGGGGCAGATGATCGCTATGATGTTCTGCCAGTTGG
>JAWXCM010000263.1:0-7245 GCA_034408745.1 Bryobacteraceae bacterium | reverse complement strand
GTGGCCAGTTTGCCTTCCACCGCCGCCTTCACCAGCACGCCGGCGTCGGCCACCAGCGCGTTGACGCTGTCGACGCAAGTGTTCAGGTTGTTCTTGAGGGCGTTGAAGTCGCCGTTGTAGTTGTCGGTGATCCTGGGCGGGATGTCGCCCTTCGAGATGCGGTCCACGTACTCGGCCGCCACATTCAACGGGCCAATGACCGCGTCCAGCGTCTGGTTGACGCCCTCGACGATCTTGCGGAAGTCGCCCTGGTGCTTGGTCGCGTCGGCGCGGGTGGCCAGTTTGCCTTCCACCGCCGCCTTCACCAGCACGCCGGCGTCGGCTACCAGCCCGTTGACGCTGTCGATGCAGCCATTCAGGTTGTTCTTGATCTCGTTGAAGTCGCCGTTGTACTTGTCGGTGATCCTGGGCGGAATGTCGCCCTTGGAGATGCGGTCCACGTACTCGGCAGCCACGTTCAACGGCCCGATCACCGCGTCCAGCGTCTGGTTGACGCCAGTGACGATCAGTTTGTAGCCGCCCTGGAACTCGGCCGCATTGCCGCGGGTGGCGAGTTTACCTTCCACCGCCGCCCGGGTCAGCATCTCGGCTTCGGCGATCAGCTTGCGCAGAGTTTCCACCAACTGAATGAAACTCTTGCCCAGCACGTCCTGCTCGGAATGGGTTTTCACGTCTACGGTCACGTCGCCGGCAGCGATCTTCTGCGCCAGGGCGGCACGGTCTTTGGTTACCTCCACCATGGCGCGTAAGGCCCTGGCCAGAGCTCCCAATTCGTCCTTGCTGTCGAGCTCGATGCTTACGTTAACGTCACCGGTCGCCAGTTTGTCGGCGGCGGCCTGCATGGCCCGCAACGGATTGCCGATGATGCGCGCCAGCAGCATCCCGAGTCCGATAGCCGCCAGCACACCGAAGCCGAGGAACACCAGGATCATGTTCCGGGCGGTGGCCGCGGCTGCTTCGTTGGCCTTGTTCTCCTGCTCCGCGATGCGGACGTTGATGTCGATCAGCGCACGCAGATTCTTGCGCGCCTCGGCCTGCGACAGCTTAGCCTCGCCATCGAAGATTGCAGTTGCTTTGGCGTCCTGCCCGCTGAGCGCCAGCGCAATGCCCTTGGCGCGCAGTTTCTGGTACTGCTCCCAGGGGGTCTGGAACTTGAGCAGCGTTTCCTGCTCCTCTTTGGTCAGTACCGTCTTGCCATAAGCTTCGATGTAGCCGTCCACCTTCTTGGATTCCGCGTCAATAATGCCCGCGAGTTCCTGGCGTTTGTCCGGGTCCTTGCTATCGAAGATGTCGCCCACCGCGACGCGCGAAATCAACAGCGCCGCGTTGGCGTATCCCAGGTCCCGGATGGGCGTCAGCTGGTTCGCATACATCGAAGCCGAGCGCTTACTCATGTCACTCATGCCGGAGAGCCCAACCCAACCGATGAGCCCTGCGATCACCGCCACCAGTGCGAAACCGCCCAGCAGCTTGGTACCAATCTTCAAATCAGAAAACCATTTCATACGACACATTTCTCCTGTTGAGCTTCCCGCCTGGGCGGTTTGCTGGTGGTTACAATCTCCAGTGACCGCTGGAGCCGATGGTTGCAGTCCGCCGCGAGCGGCGCGCCGTGGCCGAAGTAGATGGTCCGGATGTCCCGGGCGCAGATCTTTTCGAGCGCGGCGGCAAAATCTTCTTCATAGGTACCGTTGCCGGAATTGATCAGCAGGGGGGCGTCTCCGGCGAATAGCGCCCCTTCCCGCCGGCAGTACAGACAAATGGAATCGCTCGAGTGGCCGGGGGTGTGCAGCACTTCGAAGGTTTCGTCGCCGGCCTGCAATTCGTCGCCATCCTGCAACACGCGGTCCAGCCCTTCCACCGAGCCCCGGAAGCCGGCGACCATGGGTTGGAACCGCTCCCGAAGGGCCGCGATCAGTTCGACGTGATCGTAGTGCCCATGGGTCAAAACCACCTGTTCAACGGCCCGCTTGCCGACGCCGGTGGGCGCGTGCCTGAGCGAGTCCAGCACAGCGGGATCGCGGCCTGTATCGATGAGCGTGTTCACGTCGCCAAGGCCGCTCCAGTTCCCCAACACCAGGTACGCGTTCGAGGAATAGATTTGCCCGGAGTTTTCCAGCAGAATCACGCGCACGCATCCACCTCCACCTTGCGGAACAGTTGCGCGTGGGGCACCACCTGCTGAAACAGATGGGTGGCCTCGGCGGGCAGTTTCTGGGTGTGTTCGGTGGCGAAATAGCCGCCTGGCCCCAGCGAGCGGTGGAACATCCTGATCACTTCCACCCGCTGGGCGTGGGAAAAGTGCAGCAGCACGTTCTTGCACACCACCAGGCTGAAGCCGCAATCGATTTCCCGGAGCGAGAGCAGATCGTGCTGTTGAAACCGCACGCTGGCCCGGACATGGCTGGCCAGGCGGTAGGAGTTCGCCGTGTCAGCCGGTTCGAAATACTGCTCCAGAATCCCCGCCGGCATCCGCTTAAGCTCCCCCTCGGGGTAAATCCCCTGCCGGACAATGTCCTCGAATTGACGCGTCTCGTCGAGGTCCGTGGCATCAATGCGCAGGTTGCGGAAAGCGAACTGCCCCAGGCGGCCGGCCAGCATAATGGCCAGCGTGTATACTTCCGGTCCCATGGCGCAGCCTGCGTCCCAAATCCTGGGGCGGCTGCGGCCGGCCAGCTCCGGCACGACGTGGTCAAGGGCCAGTTCGAGCACCTGTGAATCGCGGAAGAAGAAAGTGAACGCCATGAGGATGGTCCGGCCCGTTAGCGGGCGGGCTGCCCCTTCGCGGTGTCCAGGTTCAGCGTCTGGCCGGTGTCCAGCACCAGCAGCAGTCTGTCCTTTAGCTTGTGAATGCCCCGCACCAGGTCGCGGATCGCCGGGTCGAGGTTGTCGGGCGGGCGTTCAAAGGAAGAGGCTTCCACCTCAACCACGTCGCCGATCTCGTCCACCAGCAGGCTGACGGCGCCATCTTCGGTGCGGACGACGACGTTCATCGCGGTCTCCCCTTCGGCCCGCGGCGGCAGACCCAGGCGGCGGCGGACGTCCAGTGCCGTGACGATCTGCCCGCGCAGATTGATTAGCCCCTCGATCACAGCGGGGGCCAGCGGCACCGGGGTCATCTCCTGGTACCGCAGCACTTCCTGCACCTGCAGCACATCGATCCCGAAATAGAGCCCGGCGACATCGAAGGTGGAATACTGCCTGCTGAGCGCCTGGTCCGCGGCCTGTGGCGACGGAGCGGTTCCTGTAGTGGTAGTCATCGGATTCATTAACCTTTCTCCCCGACGAGTTCGGGGGCTGGAGTAGTGGCGTCCAGGGCGCTCGCCAGCCGGTGGATGGACCGCAACATGGACTCGCGGTCACCCCGAATCAGGCAGCTCTGGAAGGAACCTGGTGTCTGAAGGCCGGCCTCCTCGGCGGAATCCGCCAGAGCGAGGGCTGGGACCCCGGCCAGGGATGGCTCCCGGCGCATCTTTTCGAGGAACTGGCAGCCTCCGCCGCCGGGCAGATCCAGGGCGGTAAGCACCACGTTCACCTTCACCCGCGCCAGTTGTCTGAGGGCCTCGTCCGTGGAGGACGCCTCCACCACGCGGTAGCCGGCCATCTCGAGAGAGGCGCGCAGGATCCCGCGCGAAAAAGGCGAGCCGTCGGCCAACATCACGGTGGCCCCGTCGGCCGCCTCAGTCTCCTCCCGCGGCTGATCGCCGGAGGCCGCGGCAATCACGGCGTCCAGGTCCAGCATGTCCGTCACCTGTTTGCCGATGACCGCCGAACCCAACAAACCCTTGCGCCCGCTGGCTTGCCGGATGGTCACCGTGTCGTCGACGATGTCCACCAATTGATCCACCAGCAGGCCGATCCGCCGGTCCCCATCGTCGAAAACAATGGCCTGGACAGGGTCCTGGCTGCCGGCGGTATCCTCGCAGCCTGGCTCCAGAATCGGCGCTAACGGCACCAGAGGCAGGATGCGTCCGCGATACTGCACCACCAGGCGGTTGCCGGCGCGCTCTACCCGGGAAAGCGGAAACTCCTCCAGCCGCGCCACCAGCGACAAGGGTACCGCCAGACGCTTGAACGGGCCGGCGCCGAACAGCAGGAAGGTCTGCCGGCTGTCGGCGGCGTTCTCCTGACGGGTCACCGCCTCTTCTCGTGTGCGTTCCCGGCCGCCGGCGACTTCGCCGCACTTCTGCGCGATCCCCAGCACGTCCAGAATCAGCGCCACCCGGCCGTCACCCATGATGGTCGCCCCGGCGTAACAGCTCAAACCCTTGAGGTGTTTACCAAGCGGTTTCACCACAATCTCCTGGGTGTCCTTGACGCCATCCACCACCAGCCCGAACTGGCGATCCTCGGCCTGCAACACGGCGATGTTGACCACGCCGGAGCCCGAACCGCCGCCCTCCATGCCCAGCACCTCGCGGAGATAGACGATGGGTAACAGGTCGCCACGCAACCGGTAGACGGAGGTGCCGCGGATGCGCTCAATGGACCGCAGGGCCGCCTCGCCATCCAGCCGAACCAGTTCCACCAGGCTCACCTGTGGGATCACGAACTGCTCCCCGCCCGCACCGGTCTTGCCGTTCCGCGGTGCACTGCGTTGGTCGCCCAGGGTGACTACCAGGCCGGGGATGATGGCCAGCGTCAGCGGGATTTTCAGCTTGACGGTAGTCCCCTCGCCCAGACGGCTGGACAGGTCCACCGTCCCGCCGATCTTCTCGATGTTGGTCCGCACCACATCCATGCCCACGCCGCGCCCGGAGACGTTGGTCACCTTCTCGGCGGTGGAAAAGCCAGCCAGGAACAGCAGGTTCAACGCCTCCCGCTCCCCCATCAGTTCAGCCTGATCGGGGCGAATCAGGCCGTTCTGAATAGCCTTGGCCTTGACTTTGGCAGTGTCTACCCCGGCCCCGTCGTCGCCGATCTCGATGATCACCTGCCCACCCTCATGGAAGGCGCGGAGACAGATGCGGCCTTGCGCCGGCTTGCCGCGCCCCACCCGGACCTCGGGCCGCTCGATGCCGTGGTCGCCGCAGTTGCGTACGATGTGGGTCAGCGGGTCCTTGATGGACTCGATGATGGTCTTGTCCATCTCCGTTTCGGCGCCCTCCATCTCGAGAGCGATCTGCTTGCCGCAGGCCGTGGCGACGTCGCGCACTAATCGCGGCAGTTTATTCCACACCACCCCGATGGGTTGCATGCGGGTCTTCATCACCCCTTCCTGCAACTCGGAGGTGATCAGGTTGAGCCGTTGCGAGGTGGCGCCCAGCGCGGAGCCTTCCTGCTGTGCGCTGAACTGGAGGATCTGGTTTCGCGCCAGAACCAGTTCTCCCACCAGGTTCATCAGCTTGTCCAGCAGGTGCACGTCCACTCGGATAGCCGAGTCCGCCACGCCCGCTTTCTGGGCGGCAACTTCGGCTTCCGGCGGTGGCGCGGGCGTCGCCGCAGCCGGGCCGGCGTCGCCGCGGGCCGCTTCCTCCAGCCTCCGGCACAGGTCGCTGGAATCCTCACTGGCTTCCTGGCCGCTGGCCTCAATCGACGTCAGATGGCGCCGCAGCACATCCATCGCCTGCAGGATCAGGGACGCCAGATCCGAGGTCAGACGCAGAGAACCGGACCGCATTTGCGACAGCACGTTCTCTGCCTGGTGAGCCACCCGCTCAAGCTTGGCGTAGCCCAGAAAGCCGCACGTCCCTTTGACGGTGTGAAACGTCCGGAAGACGCTGGCCAGCAATTCGGCGTCGTTCGGCCGGCGTTCCAGTTCCACCATCTCCTGGTCCAGACGGCCCAGGTTCTCGTTACTCTCAATCAAGAATTCGTTGACTATTTCCTGGTCTTCCATAGGATTCCGTTCTTCGCTGGTCGCTCTGTCGATTGCGACGTACAGCCTTGTAGTGGGCGGCGACCGGCAAATGGCTCATCTTTATTTTGTGGAATGCGGTTTTGTCCCGCACTCTGGATGGATTGGCGCAGAAACAAGCCGGGAAAGATGCGGGCGCAGCCGAAGTCAAGCTGGGTGTTCCTGTCCCTGATCCGCCTGTAAGGAAGACCGATTTGGAAAAGGTGAGGCTTGTTGTGAATGGAAAGCCCGCCTGGCGTGTGTTTGAAGGCGGCGGGTGGAACAAATGTTAATGAGAACAAAATCACCTGAGGGTGTTTCAGCAGGGCATACTTAAATCAGTGCTGAAGCGTTCAAAACCATCCCCTGCCGAAGGCGAGTTTCTCTTTGAGATCGATCCTGAGCCGGCCATGGAGCGATTGACGTCCTGCGGCGGAGCGCCGGTGCTGATTCAGACGCTGCGATCGCTCGGCGTCGCGCAGAGCGTGGCGCGCCACATTCACATCAAGAAGCGGGATCGCGGCTTTGACGAGGCCAGCTTCGTGGAGAGCTTCGTGGTGCTGAACGGCGTGGGCGGAGACTGCCTGGACGACTTCGCCCAGTTGCGCGCCGACGCTGGACTGGCATCCATGTTGGGACATGAACTGCCTTCGCCAGGGGCGGCGCGGAATTTCCTGTATGAGTTTCATGATGAGAGCCGCATTGACGACGCCAGGCAGCAGTGCGCTTTGCTGGGGATGAAGGCTTATATTCCGGGCGAGAACGCTGCGCTGAGCGGGTTGGGGCTGGTCAATCGCGAGGTAGTGCGGGAAGTGGGGCGGCGATGTCCGGATCAGAGGATCGCGACCGTGGATCAGGATGCCACGATCATCGAGAGTAGTAAGCGGGAGGCGCTGCGCGGCTATGAAGGGGAGCGCTGCTACCAACCGATGCTGGCGGTATGGGCGGAAATGAACCTGGTGCTGGCCGACGAGTTTCGAGATGGTAACGTACCGGCAGCGTATCAGGGTCTTCCGGCAGCGAAAGCGGCCTTCGCGTCCCTGCCTTCGACCGTGAACGAGTATTACTTTCGCGGCGACTCGGCGTGCCACGAACATGCACTGATCGATTGGCTGCGGGATGAAAAGCGACCGGATGGACCGCAGGGCTTCATCGGCTTTGGAGTCAGCGCGCGCATGAGTCCGGCGCTTCGACAGGCGGTGGAGGCAGTGCCGGAAGCGCGATGGGAAGCTTATGGCAAGGACGATGCGGAAGTGACGCGCGAGTGCGCGGATGTGACGTTTGTTCCCAACGAGCACCGCGAACACAAAGATCTTCAACCGTTGCGGTATGTCGCCATACGGATTCGCCCGCGACAGGGCGGACTGTTGAACGACGGCACCCATGTGAAGCACTTTGCGGTTGTCAGC
>JAWXCM010000262.1:0-2649 GCA_034408745.1 Bryobacteraceae bacterium | reverse complement strand
GTCGTGCTGGAACTCCATCCCAGGCCGTCCTTGGAACTGTAGACATACGCACCTCTGCCATCCGCAGCGTCGCCGCTCCATTTCATCTCCAACCCGGAATCGGTGATCAACTGGTCCAGGGCAGGCCGATCGGGTAGTTTTTCCGCTTCGGGATAGCGAGCGGCAACTCTCTTGCCGATTTCGTCCACCGTCAATTCGCGTGCCCCGAGCAGCGCTCCGTGTGCCAGTTTCAGAACGCGGCTCGCCGCCATTCCGCGTGGGTAAAGTTCCATGCGACTGGAGACGGACGCGCGCGTAGACGCTGCGGATGCCAGGCGAACGAGCCTGGTCTCGGTCAGTGGCGAGTCTACGGGCGGCGGCTCCACCGCGCGCAGAGCTTCAAGGACGCGGGCCGGCGGAAGCACGGGGGCACTGTCAGTAAGTCTGTCGGCCTCCCGGCCCAGCCGTTCCGCGTAGTCGGCTTGGGCGCTTCCTCGGGCGACCAGGATCGCTCCGGTGCCACGCCGTTCGACGAATCGCTGGGTCTCCATGGACGATTCCGTCTCCACAGCGGCGCGCGTGACTATTGCAGCCAGCCTGGTCCGGACTGGCTCGTCGTTTACCGATCCACGCGCCGTCAGCACGGCCTCGCTCAGTTCGGCCACGGTCATGGCTCCGCCGTATGTCTGCAGGATCACGTCGACCGCATCGCGCAGAGCAGTCACGGAGGGATTCTTCTTCCATCTGTCGCGAGCGCGCACGATAACCTGGCTGACCCGTGCGCGGGTGATCTCTAACCGCGAAGCGGTGTCCGTCTGGCTGGGCCACGCATACGATCCGGGTTGGTTCACTTCATCGAAGCCGAGGAAGGCATGCCGGATTCGCTTCTCCGCTTCGCCATTCACCCCGGCCGATTTGAGTTGCTCGGCGATGAGATCGACGCTGGCGACCTGGGCTTCCTGCTCCTCTTCCTTCGGCTCCGGCTTGGCAGGTCCGGTGCTTTCGACGTCTGGGAATCTCAGCCTCAGGTCGTTGAACGTTGCGGCGATCTCTCGCCGGGTCTTGTTGCCGACGCCGCGCAGGCGATTGATCTGTGTGAGCGGAACCTGTAGAAGGTCCCTCACGGTGACGACATTCAGCCGGTCCAGTGCGTTGTTGGCGCGCGTGCTCAATCCAAGCAATACGATCTGCGTGCCTGGTGTTGCTGAAGCAATGGCCGCGGCCCGGTCGAAATCCTCGCCGGTGTCAGTTTGGCGGCGGCCGTTTTCGGCTTGCTCGAAGACCTGTCGCCAAGCTCGCAGCATCTCCTCGCTGTTGTCGAAACGCTTGCTGTAGTCGCGCCGTAGCGCCTTCGCGAAAAACTCCTCCATTGACTCGCGCAGATCCGGGTCAAAGAACTCGGTGTCGAGGCTCACTTCGCATTCCAGCAGCGCCGGATCGCTCTGTCCGTCTCCCCAACGCGGCAGCTTTCCAGTGGCCATCTCGTAGAGCGTCACTGCCAGTGCATATCGCTCCGCATGGATGTCCCAGCGCGGCGGTTTGCGCTGACCAAGAAAGGGTTCCAGATAAGGAGCGGTGCCCGCGCGAATGTTGTCGAGAGGCGTGCGCGACAGCGAGAAGTCGAAGAGGACGATTCCCAGCGTCTTGTTCTTCCCAAAGGGCCGAACGCCGATGTTGTCAGGCTTGATATCCCGATGGGGAATACCGACTTGCTCCAGGTGCCGGACTGTTTGAATGAGTTCCTCGCCGAATCGCTCAAGCAGGTCCAAGTGCAGACGCCCTTCGCTGCGGACCCGCTGGGCGAGCGTCTTGTCGCCTGCGCGCTCCATGGTAAACGCAGCCAGACCGCCGATTTCTACATCGGCGAAAACCTCAACGATGTTGGGGTGACGAAGTTTTCGGAGCGCCGCCGCCTCTTCGCGGAGGCGGTCATTGTAGTCAGTCTTACTGGCGAGTTTCAGAACGACTTCGGCTCCGTCCTTTTCCACCAGCATCACCAGCGCGGACGATCCCGACCCCAGACGGCCACGCACCAGGAATCCGCCCTCGAGTTTCTCGCCGACTCGGGCTTCGAGCGGGTTGTCGACGGTGTCCTTTTCTGGAGTGGTGAGCTGGTCCTCGACCTTGTCGAGTTGCTCCAGAAAATCGGCAACGCTGTCGTAGCGGGCGGACACGGAGGGAAACGTGCTGAATTGAATCAGCTCCTGGAGTTCCACGGCGGCACCGTCCAGGACCGACGTCAACGCCAAGCCGGAACCGTTCCGAAGCTTCTCACCCAGTTCAAACAGATTTCCCGCTGGCGGTTGTCCCGAGAAAATGTGATAGGCGATGGCGCCCAGCGAGAAGACATCCATGTGCTCGCCCAAACTACCTGGCTCAGTGATTGCCTCGGGGGCCATGTAGACCGTGGCGGCGTCCTCAATGAGTTGCTCGGGGTGGAGGGTGGATGTCACCAGCGGCATACCCTTCGATGAAGTCGTGCCAGCGAGCCGTTGCCCAGTCTGCCAATTGAAAATCTTGGTCTTGCGGGATGGGGATTCCGGATCGGTGACCAGGACGCTCTGCGGACTGAGAGCGCGATGAACCACCCGCTTCTCGTGGGCGTAGCGCAACGCCTCTGCCACTTGTCGCGTGAGGCTCAAGCGGTCATCGACGCTAAGCCGCGCTCCG
>JAWXCM010000261.1:0-6090 GCA_034408745.1 Bryobacteraceae bacterium | reverse complement strand
CGGGATTCAGTACGTCACCCCGGCGCAGCGGCATGCCGGGGAGGATCAGGCGATCCTGGCGGCGCGCCATGCGCTGTACACGACCGCGCGGGCCCTTCACCCGGCGCGCTGGTCTGGCAACACCCGCAACTGGACTCCCATCGGGGCCGTGGCGCTCAATCCCGAACGCGACGCCGTGGTCACCGCGCAGGCGGCACGTACCGCATTTGATCAGCCGGTGGCTGCATGACCGAGGCGACAACTACCTTGACGCGCGCCGCTTCCTGTCGGGGCCATTCTCGCTCAGCGGAATGACATGGTGGGTTTCCAGAAACATCGAGCCATCATCCATCGCGAACCCTGGCTGCCCGCACCACTCGCATAGGCCATTGGCTCGGGTGAGAGCGTGGCGGCGCACTGCGGGACTCCGAACATAGGCCACCCCAGAGACAGGCCTTGTTTCGGTTGGCGTATCTAGCGGTTCACCACTGTCGAACTGATCTTTGAGACGCGCAGGTAGGGCACCACGCTGAAGCGTAAATGCTCCCGTCGTGCGATCGTACGACTGCACCGCCCATGGGACCGGGTCGAGCAAACGCGCACGGACCTTGGCCGCCTTCGCTTTCAAATCAAACTTCGGGCGCATCGTGCCATCACAAATGATTGCGCGCACAGGCAATCTGTCCGTAGCTGCGACAGCGACACAGTGATCGAAATCCATCGCTCGCCTCGCCCACATGCCTTTGCGAGGCTTGGCGGCATAGAACTCTGCGGTATCGCGGAGATTATCGATTAGAGTTACTCGGTTGTCGTTGGCACGCAGGTGACCGTGCCAAACGCTCAACACGATCACCTTATGGGGCTGGTGGAAGGACCATTCGTAGCAGTACTTCGGGTTTGAGGCTGCCCGTGCTGCCCCACCTGCGAACTCTCGCCAGCCGGAAACATCGACGCCAGCATCGCGCACCAAATCCATCAAGCGCGGCCGGTGCTTCGGTTTCAGTTCCTTTAAGTCAAACGGCATGGGACCTCTTCGTGGCATGACGAGCAGTGCTTAGGCGGAGGGGGCCCGTCGGGTCTCAGCTGCCGTGCCTTGGAAAGCGGAGGCCCGGCCCCCGTCTGCCGTAGCACGGGTTATGCCGCCTCTACGATGATGCATTTGTGATTGATTTCGGGTTGAGGACGAATCCCGCAGCCCGGAGTCGATCGACAAGCTTCGGCACGGTCTCCCTTATGTGATCGTTGAATGGAATGTACAGAATTCCCTGGGCGTCCGACGGGACCTCAAGGTGGCCCTTCTTTAGAATCGCCACGTTTGGGCGACCAACCGCGGCGATCAGCATTCCCATTTCAAGGACCACGTTTTGCCTCGCCCGAGGCTCGGTCTTGTCGGGGCCATCCTTCTTTGCGTAACCCATGTCGTCGGGTGTCAGAAGAACTATTCCGAAACGGGCCTGACCTTCCTTCGGCCCGATCTCCTTCTCGAGTGCTTCGATAATTGTTAGCCCACCCCCGCCCGTGTTCGCCAGGACGAATGGATCCAGGCCCAGTTTGTGTAGCACGAGCTCGAGCTGCTCGCGGGACGTGTCGTCGTGACCATGGACGAGAAAGACCTTCTTGTTCGCCGGGCCGCCAGCCGGCGCCGGCGCGTATTTCGGCGAAGGTGGTTCCGCCGCGGCAGACGCTTGCTGACCGTCGCCAGTATACTGAGCCCACGCATTCTCAAGCTGCTTCTTCGGGCCCGCCTTGCCTTGGATCGACACCGTCCCTGTTGTGGAATACCAGTTGACGATCGGGCCCTCGCGAGTCCTCAAGCAATGGCCATGCTCGATGGCCTTGACCTCATCGACGGAGAATCCACAACCGGCGAGCAGGGTCTGAAGGTCCTCAAGGCTGCCGTGATGTTTCATCCTGGCTCCTGGGAGGAGTGTTGAATGCGGCATAGCGACCTGCGGTACTTCGACGGGGCCAGGTACGACCCCCGCCGTCCTGTGAAGCTATCGCCTGTGGGCCGGTGCCGTCAGCCCCGCCCGCAGTAAGCGCTTGTTATGCCGGGCGGGCCCGGTTCCAGCCCCTGCTTGGAAATCAACGGAACCGAGCCGCGCTCTGAGTTCTAAGGAGCCGAACACTGGATAGACAGCCGCCAGGGCGCCTCGACTCTTGGCGGCACTGCGCAACTGACCTGCTCCAACCTCATGCATATCGTAGCCACCGAGAAAGATCACTGAGGGCTGTGTTGCTCCGGTAGGTGGAAGACATGGACGGCCCTTCAGCACTAGGACATGTGGTTCTACTCGCGAGCCAACGGGTGCGCCGTAGAAGATTGTTGGGCCGCCATCACCTGTGTGGCGGTCGAGGAATTCCGTCACAGGACCCACCGGACCAGCGCCAGTCGCGTTCCGCACTACATCCGCCTTCCGATGCCATAGTCCGTCGAGCTGGTAGGCCGGCACATCTTCGCGCCCTTCGCTGAATACCAGGTAGAGGCGACGCGGCTTCAGCCGCTTAAGTGGTTTGAATTGTTCAGGGTCTACCAGGGTCGCGTGGAACAGCCTCCCGATCGGGCCTGTCAACGGAAACGATTGGCGCCGGACATCACTTCGGACAAGGCCAGTCTGACTGAACAGGGAAAGCCCCTGCGGATGATGCGAAAACTTCACCAATTGAGATGTAAACCTTCCCCGATCAGTCAGATTAAACGTGATGGGCCCGCTATCAATGTCCGGAAATGAGACATCAGCGAGCATCCCCTCACCTACCGGACGGTAGGGCCATCCCGCTCGAAACGATCCATCTTTGGCAAACCCGATTTGCAGCAGCTGGAACACGCCCCGTCTCGTCGCAACGGCCACCGTGGCATCCGCGGCAGCCAGGAGACGCAACCTACCGCGCTGCCGTAGGAAGCTCCGGTTGTGGGTGTCGATGTCTTCAACGGATATCAAGAACTGCTCGAGTCGAAGGTTGCGGCATAACGTCCAGCATCAGCTGCGGCGCGCAGCGCCGACAGCTGCATGCTGTTGTTAGGCGGGGCGAAGGTACAAACCGGGTTGATTGGTAACACCCCAAACCGGGATGATGGGTGACACTCCCCTGACACTGCATGGCCAACCCTTGGTGGGGGAGGTTGGTCGATGCCCTGGCTGGAGACATCATCCATGGAACAACGCGAACGCTTCATTGGCGACGATCGGCGCGGGCTGTACACCCGAGCGGAGTTGTGTGCCCGCTACGGCATCAGCCGCAAGACGGGCTACAAGTGGCTCGACCGCTACCACGAAGAGGGACGGCGTGGTCTGCGGGACCGGAGCCACGCCCCGCACCACTGTCCCCACCGGATCGCGGCCGAGATGGCCGACCTGCTCACGGCGGCGCGCCGGAAACATCCCGATTGGGGCCCCGGCAAGCTGCTCGACTGGCTCGCGCCACGCCATCCCAACATCGCCGAGGCGGCGTGGCCCGCCGTGAGCACCGCCGGGGACCTGCTCGCCTGGGAGCGACTGGTCAAGCGCCGCCGCCGCCGCCGGTTGCATCAGCACCCGGGCGTCGTGCCCCCGACCACCGATGCCCCAAACGATCTCTGGACCACCGACTTCAAGGGGCAGTTCCCCACCCGCGACGGCGTCTGGTGCTATCCCCTGACGATCGGCGACCAGCATACTCGCTATCTCCTCGCCTGCCGGGGACTGCCGAACATCAAGGGCCGGGGCGCCGGCCCGGTCTTCGAGCGCACCTTCCGGGAATTCGGCCTCCCACGCGCCATGCGGACGGACAACGGGGTCCCCTTCGCCTCGTGTGGCATCCACGGCCTCTCGCAGCTCAACGTCTGGTGGCTGCGGCTCGGGATCCAGCACCAGCGCATTCACCCGGCCTCGCCCCAGGAGAACGGGGCGCACGAACGCATGCACCGCACCCTCAAGGCGGGCGCCTGTCGGCCCCCGCACGCAAACCTCGCCGCCCAGCAGCGCGCTTTCAATCGCTTCCGCGCCCTCTACAACGACGAACGACCGCACGAGTATCTCGGCGGGCAGACGCCCAGCGCACGCTATACCGCCTCACCGCGCCCCTTTCCCGAACGCCTGCCACCGCTCGAGTACCCGGGGCATTTCCTGATCAAGCGCGTCACCAACGCCGGCACCTTCCGGCTCAAGCACAAGCTGCTCTTCATCGCGAATGCCCTGAAACAGTACCACATCGGCCTCGAAGAAACCGACGACGGGATCTGGTCGATCTACTTCGGCACGGTCCTGCTCGCGAAGGTGGATGAGCGCGAGATGATCATCCGAGACTGAGGCTCATGCCCCGACCGAAAGTGTCACCTATCATCCCGGTAAACTGTGTCACCTATCTTCCCGGTTGCTCATCGCCGCGTTGCCATCGCCTACCCGGGGCTCAGCGCTCGCGTCCTGAGCTGCCGTTCTTCCGCGCACCGCCTCGAAGATCTCCTTCGCGAGGATCGGAAACGCCGAACTCTGGAAGTCCTGATCCGCCATGTACCTCGTCACGATCTTGTCGTTCTCCCCCATGCGCTCGATCATCAGGCCTTCGATGAGTTTGCGGATGCCCAGCTCGAACTTGTCTAGCGGGTTGGCCAGCGCGGTCTGAATGATCTGCTCACTCTTGCACGCCTTCTCCTTGATCTGCTGGAAGAAGAGGCGGTCTTCCTCGGAGAACTGCGTGCCGAAGCGCTCGTTGAGCACTTCGATGATCTCGGAGAGCGGCGCCTTCTCGTCCTTCGCTTTGCCGGTGCCCACGTCGCTGGGACTCTTGATGTACTGGGCCTCGCCTTCCTTCACCATGATCGCGCCGGAGAACACCCGCTCCAGCCGGTAGTACTGCAACGCCACCTCCTCGCCCACCTTCACGATCGTCGCATCGCGATCGAGCGGTAGGTGCGGCAGCAGGAACCGTCCGTAGCTGTAGAGCATCTCCAGATCGGGATCGGCGTAGGGGACGATTTGGCTCAGGAAAGCGTAAACCTTCACGTAGCCGGAGAGCTTCTCGCGGAACTCCTCACGCTTCTCCTCCTCCGCAATCGCTTTGAATCGGTCCACCGCCGGTTGCAGGTGACGCTGCATATGCGCGTGGTCGGCAGCGCCCTGCCGCTCCATCGGCTTGTAGAATACCTGTGCGAACGCCTCGACTTCGCTCCAGTGATAGACCTGCGCCTGATCGAGCTCGTGCTTCAGCGCGTTCAGCATGGACGGGTCCGAAGTCGCTGAAAGCTCCGTCTTGTCGTAGTACGGCTTGAACGCGCGGTAGATGTTCTCGGCGTCGTTGACGAAGTCGAGCACAAAAGGCGCGTCCTTGCCCGGGATCATGCGGTTCAGGCGAGAGAGAGTCTGCACCGCCTGCACGCCGTCGAGGCGCTTGTCGACGTACATCGCGCACAGTAACGGCTGGTCGAAGCCGGTCTGATACTTGTTGGCGACCAGCAGCACCTGGTAGTCCGGCGTCTCGAAGCGCGACGGTAGCGCCGCTTCGCTGATGGGCTTGCCGGTCACAACATCGGTGTTCATTCCGGGCTCGGTGTACTCCAGCTCGGTCTCCGGGTCGCGCACCTTGCCGCTAAACGCAACGAGGGACCGAACGTCCGTATAGCCGTTCTCCGCGAGATACCGGTCGAACGCGAGCTTGTAGCGCACGGCATGCAGGCGCGAGGAGGTGACCACCATCGCCTTCGCGCGACCGCCGAGCCGGTGCAGCACGCTGCGGCGGAAGTGCTCGACGATCACCTCCGTCTTCTGCTCGATATTGTGCGGGTGCAGGCTCATGAACTTGGCCAGCGCCCGCGCCGCCTTCTTCTTCGGCAGATCGGGATCGTCCTCGGCCGCCTTCAGGAGCTTGTAGTAGGTGGCGTAGGTCGTGTAGTTGGTCAGCACATCAAGGATGAAGCCCTCCTCGATCGCCTGACGCATGCTGTAGAGATGGAAGGCCTCCGGCGTGCCGTTGGCCCCCTGCTGCCCGAACAGCTCCAGCGTCTTGCCCTTGGGCGTCGCGGTGAAGGCGAAGAAGCTCAGGTTCGGCTTCTTGCCGCGCGAGGCCATGACCTGGTTGAGCCGGTCCTCCCAGTCGGTCTCGCCTTCTGCGTCGTCGGCAGCCCCTGCACCGAGG
>JAWXCM010000260.1:0-9587 GCA_034408745.1 Bryobacteraceae bacterium | reverse complement strand
GCGGTCAACGCGCGCTGCGTTCCTGGATGGAGCAGCGGACGGAACAAGGTGAGAGCTTCAAACTCACAGTCCTCTGGCCACAACCGGATGAACGTGCTCGAAAATTCCAAAGTGACCTTTCCGAAGCCACTCGATTGCTGCCGAACGAACTTGTCGCGTTCTACGGACAGATCTCCGGGATGGTATCCGAAAAACCGGGTGAGGCCCGGCGCGGCAGTCAGGAGCCGACGCCTCCGAATCAATCCGCGAGCACCTGGGCCCAGCTGGAAGCCGCCGTTGAGAAAAGCGCCGCACCACTGCGACGAGTGCGCGAGCTTCTTCGCGATATACCCTCGGCCATGGCCGACGACATCGAGCATCGCATGGAGACCGACGACCTGCCGAGCTTCACCGGAGCACGCATCAGCGCACAAACCCTGCATACCGTCGTCATGTGCGAACTTCACCGCGGCAACCACGAGGAAGCGCTGGAAAACCTGGATGCCCTGCTCTCGCTGGTCCGCCTTTACGCTGATGAACCGGTCCTGGTGAACTACATGCTCCCGATCGCCATCCTGGGCCTGAGCGCGGATGCCTGCTGGGACGCACTCCAGGCGCCGGGCTGGAGCGACGCACAGATGGCCCGCATGCAACACTCGGTGGATGCTCCGCGACTGCTGGAACAATTGCCCCGCGTGGTTCAGGCGGAACGCGCCGCACGCCTGGCCTCCTGGGAATCGTTTCGCTCGCACTCCTACCACCACTGGATGGAACGTCACGAGGATCTCGTCAAGGGGTTCGGCGTGAAGCACCCCGACTCGACGAGTCCCGTGCTGCTGCGGCAATGGCGGGAATGGGGGATCCATCCCCTATGGCGATTCGCCTGGGCCGATCAGGAGGAACTCCACTACCTGCGACACAGCCAGTCTGAACTCGCGGCCGTCGCCAATTCGGTGAAAGTGGGCTCGTGGCAGCTTCTCAAGAGTGGACTGAACACTATTGAGCAAAGCTATCGACCGCCTCCGGGCCAGTGGCGGTTTCATCGCAAGCTCCCGTTCTACGACGACGTTTTCGTGCTGGTGGGAGCAAGGCAGCCCCGCGATCCCGGATGTCCCTATCCGGCCTACCGACGCGCCTGGGAAGTCACGTTCGAAATCCTCACTTCGCACCAACTCCTGGTCACCGCAGTCGCGCTCCGCCGCTACGCACTCCGTCATGCCGTGTTTCCCGAGACGCTCGACGCACTTGTCCCGGACCTGATGCCCGAGGTCCCTCGCGATTTCATGGACGGCCAGAGCCTCCGCTATCGTCGGAAAGGCGATGGCAGCTTCCTTCTCTACTCCGTCGGAGCGGACGGGCGGGATGATGGCGGAGATCCGCTGCCGAATCCCGGTTCACCTCCGACTCCACCGAGCCCCTGGCCGGGGCGCGACTGGGTCTGGCTGCAACTTCCACCCCTCGCCCCACGACCTGGGAAGTGATCAAGAGCATCGACGGCGCAACAGCCCCCAACAGTCTCCCGAACGCCTCACCAGCAGACGACGATCCCGTTCACGACTTCAGCGCACCATTGCCGAACGACCTGTTGTTCCTCCGGAGTGGCCGGCCGATTGCAGACTCCCCGGACCTGGATAACCTTCCGGGCCGGCAGACTGATCTCGATGGTCAGGCGACGTTTCCCGTTCGTGCCTACCGAAAAGATGGCGGTCTCCCCTTCCGCACAACGGGAGGCGTAACCAACTACACAATGTCTCAGGACTATGCCCTCCTCGTACAGCTCAAGCCCAGTGGTGAGCTCGCGCACCGCCCAACGGTCTCCGTCCGGGCCGGTTGTTTCCCAGTCCCAGCCGTGAGGCAACCACGCCACGGCGCGATAGGGCCTGCTCCGTTCAGCGACATACGCCCGGGCAACCGTGAGTGCTCCCCGCACGCTGCGTCCTTTCATGGACGCACCCGGTCTGCCCGCCTGGATCTCCGTGAACTCGTGCGCATACCATTCCAGGATGACGGCACATGTTTCATCAGTAAGTTCATCCCGGTGATTGGCGAGCCATCGAATCGTCTCTCGCAGCGGCCTGAGACAGCTTTTCTGATTCACGTCTCCACCGGTGAGATCCATCCGAAAACCATGGTATCTCTGCAGCCGATCGAATTCGACCGTGCTGCCGCCCAGGCGCATGACTTCCGCCCAAAGCGTGGCTTCAGGCAACGATAATTCTTCCGGTGCTTGCGCTATCCAATGAACTAGTCCCTTCGGCACCACCCAGTCGAAGTGAGCGGCGGCGCGGTGCAGGCTGACACCTTGGGCCGCCAGGATGAACCAGATCGCGGCCTTGCCTTCTAGAAAGCCTGACCCCAAAATATAGCGAGAGGCCCATACTTCCCGGTGGATAAACTTCGGAACCGGGAATTGCACCAGCAGGTGGTTGACGAGAGACTCAATCCAGTCCGGGCGTCCGAGGTTCGCGTGAGACCAGGTCGCCAGCGGGCGAATCCAGAATGGGCGCAAATGGAGCAGGCTCACAATCATCCCAGCATGACTACAATCTGGATCCTGAAGCAGGTGGTGTTTCGCCAATTGCCTGAAAAAGCGGCCTTCCGGAGTAGTCAGGACCCAAGGAATATTGGCACGCAGGAGCTTTAAGGATTCCCCAGAGTCGTCGTGCAGCAGCTTGGAGTATTCTGCCAGGACTGCTGGGAAATCTTCGCTATGTGAAACCCGGGATTCTCCTGATGGACCTGCTTCGCTATTCGCAGTCGTCGGAAGTTCGATCGTCGAGGTAAGTTCGTTCGGATCCCCTCCTGACAGCACAGGGGATCCGAATAGTCTTCCTGGTAGAAGGTGACTCCAGGCCAAGTGAACATGAACGTCGAGCTCGGACCACCAACGCTCATGCTCCTCCGGATACTCGGACCATTGGCATTCCTCGGGATGCTGAGTATCCCACGAGAACCATGGCCCACTCTGTCCGGGCGCACCGCCATATCGCCTCCGGCGGAATCGCCGGTGCGCGCTTCGCAGTTGACCAGAATGGGAAACAGTGTTCATAGAAATTCCTGTGGCAATTGAGTGCAGTTCTTCGACGCGCGGTTCAAGAGGGTCACGGACGAATGCCGCGGAAGGTGTCGCCCTTGATCAATCCCCGCTCGCCACGCCGGCATCGCCTCGTTTCAACCTTCACGAGACGCGAAGGCTGAAAGGAGGCGTCCCTGGTTTGGGACGCATTGATATGGATCCTCCGGCTTCGTGGGAGGAGTGACGCTGGACCTCTCGCTGGTGATGGGCAAACGCTCCACCGGCTCCGCGAACGGGACATACCGCCGCCATGCCTCTGCGCCGGGCTAAAACCGGGATACCGCCGGGTCTTTCCCTCGGGTCAACCGACCGGCACGATTCCTCTCACAGGCTCCATGCCGTTCTGGTGAGGTAACTGTGCCGGAGAGAGTCGCGCTTGTCTCCGGTGGGAATTGCATGGTAGATGACTTCTCAATCATGCACGACCGCCTCTTCGCGCAAGCCGGATTATCCCTCGAACGCCTGCGGACGTTTCGTGAAATTGCCACAGCTGGTGGAATCACGGCGGCAGCAGAGAATGACACCAACCGGCAAAGCCAGTTCAGCAGGCAGCTGCGCGAGCTGGAGAAATTTTTCGGCGTGGAACTGATCCGCCGTGGACGGGGTTCCCTCTGCCTCACCGCCGCCGGAGAGGAGCTCAACCGCCTGGCAGGAATCGCCCTCCATGGTCTGGAAGAGTTCCTTGCGACCTGCGGAACTGAACCGGTCGCGCTCAGCATCGGCGCCGGCGAGAGCCTGATTCAATGGTGGCTGCTGCCGAGAATGCCGCCACCGAACCGCCTCGGTAACAACATCACCCTCGCGTTCGAGAATCTTCGAAACGAGGACATTCTCTCTTCACTCAAAGTCGGCCTGCTGGACTTCGGCGTCCTCAGCTGCACGCTTGACGAACCCAGAATCGAATCTGTCCCGCTGGGGAGGCTGGAATTTCGGCTCTTCATCCCGGACAACCTGCGGCGAAATGATGCGAAGAGCGGAGCCTCCATTCTGAGAGATCTGCCCCTCGGGCAACTGAGCGACAGCAAAACCATCGCGCGCGCACTGGCTGGCGAGGCGAGGCGGACGGACTGCCGCCTCGACATTCGCTACCGGTTCAGTTCCTACCCGCAGCTGGCAAGGGCCATCCTGGATGGAAATGTGGCCGGAGTGATGCCGGCGATAGCCCTCACGAACCTTCCAAACGGAACCGTGAGCGCGCTGAAGCTCCCTTTTCTGGACGAGTTGACGAGGGAGGTGCGACTGGCTTGGAGCATCCCGATGGCGGAGGTGCGCCCCTCCATCGGGCGGGTGGCAAAAACCCTTGCGGCTGCCTGGCGCGTGCCTCCGGGAAAGAAAGTCACGGGAGCGATCTCGTCCCGGCGATTGAAGACGAAATAAAAACCAAGCACACTCGATTGATGCGCCAGCACTAGCTCCAACTGGACTTCGCCCAGTGCCGGCAAACTCCCTCGCCCCCGACTGGATGAATCAGTTGATTCGTCTCCGCCATGCCACATGAGCCCTTGCCATACGCTCCGATCAATCCACTGGCGAGACAGACTAGAGCTCGACCTTTCCCGCAAAAAACTGCGCCAACCGCGTCGTGCTCCGGCCGCTTCGCAGATCCTTGATTTGCGATCCGATGCCGAGGTCGTAGCGGCGAATGACCTGGGCGACATCCGCCCCCGTCGTCTCCGCGGCATGCACCTGCGCATATAAAATGCCGAGCGCGCGGTTCAATGCCTCCTCGCGGCTTCCGCCCAGCCACGCTTCCACCGAACGCACCGTCGCTGGATGAAACACCCGGACAGACCAGCCGGCCTTGTCCAGCAACCGGGAGCGCGGCGGTTTCAGGGCGCTCACGCGGGTCTCCACCGCGCGGGTGAAACGTTTGTCCGGCTCGCCGTTCACCCCCAGAACCTCGACCCGCACCAGGCTGGCGTCCTTGTGAATCTGCTCACGCCCGGCACGGGAACCCTTGAGCCGGCGGCGGGAATTGAACTCATGCAAACCGATTTCCGCAGAGAACAGCGCGAGCGCCCCGAGCCCCGGAATCTTCAGATGCACCTCGTCCGTCGAATCAGTCCAGCGCTCGGCCACAACCTCCGCCTGAAGACGGCGCCGCGCGGCCCTTTGCTGGTAGGTCTCCGCCAGCTTGCGCACCGCGTCCAGCGGTTCACCGTCCGCCTTTACCAGCGTGATCGAAATCAAGGCATCGCCCAACAGCGCGGTGTCCCGTGCCGAGCGGACCAGATCGAGCTGCTCCAACTCGGAACGCAACTCGTCCCGGCGCTCCACCACGGCCGCATCCGACCGGCTGGAAGTCCTGCCTGCGGCACCCGCCAGGAAACGATCCAGCCCCTCGCGCAACGCGGCACAGCGTGCGAGAAACTCGTCCAGCCGATGCAGCTCATCGAACACCGCCGCGCGTTCGCGCGTCCGTTCGAAAAAGCCCGGCTGCACCGTCATCGCGACCAGCTCGGACTTGCGTGATTGGAATCCCCCCAGGCTCGCCTCCAGCCCGGCCATCCGCTCCGCCAGCCCGGCAATTTCCCCGTCCACGGACGCCTCCTTTGCACCACTCTTCACCGGCGCTTTCCTGGGTCGTGCCGGCTCGGAGATGACGCGTACCTCCACCTGGCTGTCCCGCGCGATCAGGCTGAGCACCGAATGATCCCGGCCCTGCGCCCCGGCGATGAAACGCGCCAGCGGCAGGAGAACATGGCGTTCCACCGTGCGCTTGAGCGGACGCGCGCCGAAATGCGGTGAATAGCCTTCACGCACCAGGAGGGAAATCACGCTGGGATCGGTGTTGACCGCCAGGCTCCGTCGGGCCACCCCGCTCCGTTGCAGCACGAGCCCCAGCTCGCGGCGGGCGATGCGCTCCGCCACTTCCAGGGACAACGGGCGAAAGCTGACGATGCGATCGATGCGGTTGAGAAACTCCGGCCGAAAGACGCGGGACAAGTCGCGGAGGGTCCGATCCGGATCCGCCACGGGCGCGCCCGCCGTTTCATTCCCCGCGGCACCAAATCCAAGGCGTGAACCCGGCCCCTCCGCGCCCACGTTCGAGGTCAGGATCACCACCGTCCGCCGGAAATCGACCAGCCGTCCCCGTCCGTCCGTCAGCCGGCCGGCGTCAAAGATCTGCAGGCAGAGATCGAAAACATTCAGGTGGGATTTTTCGATCTCATCGAACAGCAGCACGGAGAACGGCCGCTGCCGCACCGCGTCCGTCAGCAACCCGTTTTCATCCCGGCTGCCAATCAAGCGCGCGAATCCCTCCGGCCCGGCAAACTCGCTCATGTCGAAGCGCAACAGCCGCGACGGATCGCCAAAGATGTATTCCGCCAGCGAACGGGCGAGCTCGGTCTTGCCCACGCCGGTCGGCCCGACAAAGAGCATCACGTTGAACGGCCGGTTCGGATCCGTGAGCCCGGCCTTGATCAACGTCACCACATCGACCACGGCATCGATCGCCTCCGGCTGGCCGATGATTTGTTTCTCGAAGAAGCCGCGCAGCTCCGCTTGATTGAGCGCCGTCCCGTCATCCAGCAGCTGCACCGGCAGTCCGCTGGACTGCGAAAGAATCTTCAGGATGTCCAGGCGCGCGACGTCGTGTCCCGTTTCCTGCGCCCACGCCATCACCGAACGCAACAGCGTCGCCGCGCCGCCCGGCCGCGCCAGGTGGCCGAGAAAAAAGCCGCTCAGCTCCACAATCTCGGAAAGACGTTCATCGGACACCGCCACACTGCCTTCGTCCCGCGTGGCGTGCAGGATCGCCTCGGTCTGTTCGACGGAAGCCTCCTCGACCAGCACCTTGTCAAACAGCCGCGCGAGGGACGACTCGCGCCCGAGCCCGCGCTCAAATTCCTCGGGCGAACTTTCACCCAGCAGCATCACGCTTCCGTCATCCAGATGCGGCGCCAGCGCGGCGGCGATGTTGAAGTCCGACTGACTGCTCCGCCCGGCGGATGACAGATCCCCGAGGCTGGTCACATAGAGCAACACGCGCCGCGGACGTTTGATCGCCGCGATCAACTCCTTCACCTTCGTCTCCCATTCCCCGAGATACTTCGTGCCCGACATCAGATCCGCCGGCGACACCCGAAGCACCCGCCATCCACCGTGCTCCGGACGGGCCAGCGCATAAACCAGTTCGTTCACCAGCGCCGTTTTGCCGGCGCCAGCCCGTCCGATCAAGGCAATGGACCGGCGGCGCTGGCGTCCCAGCAAATCAGTCAACGTCGCCAGCATCGACTCCACCTGATGCGCGCGCGGCAATGATTTGGCCTCCGCCAACGTCGTGAGGTCCGTCCCATACTTCGCGAGTTCCCGGGGATTCACAGCGATCGCCGTATGGCCACGCAGCCATTCGAGCAAATGATTGAAGCGCCCGCCAAGCTGGACCACAGCCGCCTCCGCCTTGCACAATTGCTCGATGTCCGTCGGCAGCTGTTCGACCGCCGCCGGCCCATCGCTCATGAACTGCCGGTCAAGCTGCTTGGCGCATTCCGTGCAGACATCGGAATCCGCGTCCTGCGCCAGAGCCCGCAACAGATCCGCTCCGCCCTGCAACTTGGGATGGCTGCCCAGCGCCGTTGCCGCCGCCTGCCGGACCGCCCACGAAGGATCATTCAACAACAACCGGGACTGCAGCGCGATCAGGGCACGGCGTCCCGCAGAAGACTTGATCGCCTGGGCGCGCACCTCCGGTTGCTCGTCCTCGACGAGCTTGAGCAGCACTCCCCCCGCCGCCGGTCGGCTCACCGCGTCGAGACACTCGAGCAGCTTGAGGCGGACGCGGCTTTCCGAATCATCAGCAAGCATGACCAACGCCGGCTCCAGGGCCTGCAACTTGCGCAACCGGCATGCCTCCAGCGCCGCCAACCGCAGCGGCACCTGCGGTGCGCGCAACAGCGACGCCAGCAGAGCCTCGTCCGCCTTCCCGTCCTGCAACGCCGCCGCCAGCAACGCGATCTTCTCTGCGGGATCCTCGTATTGGCCCCGCCGAATGCTGTCCAACAGACTCTGGATTTCGTCGTTCATCCTGTGATGACCGCCAGTGTAGGAACCATGCTCCCACCGACGAGGAAAAACTGGAGGTGCTGGAAATTAGGACAGGAGGATTGCCATGGGATTCAGTGCTGACGGCCCAGCGGCTTGCCTTTGTTCAGTCAAAAACACACCTATCCCATGACAGGATCACTGTGAACCCCATTATCCGATTCACGCTTTTGCCCCGCCTTCTCGCGAAGGCGGGGTACTATTACTGTTTGGTCAATCCTGTCTGGATGCGGGGAGCGGAACAGTATCGATGGCGCATGGCATCGGCACAACTTTGCTTTTATCTCGTTCGTAGTCTTCCAAAGCGGGAATCACTACCCTTGCCTTCTTGGCGTAGGCCCGGTGAATCGCCGCGCTGGCGTGGCCCAATGCTTGTTGAGCATAGCGCTCGGGATACCCAGCCTCCGCCGCTCGTTCTGCCCACGCGTAGCGATACGAGTGCAGGCTGACGCCTTGGATGCCGAGCGTCTCGCATCGCGTATGAAAGCGATCCGCTCGCTGTGCCGAGGTGAGCTTCGACCAGTTCGGAAACAACGGGCCGCTCGTCGGCAGACGTCGCAAGATGGCAGTCACCGCGTCGCCGAAACGGAGGATGGCGGGCTTGCCCGTTTTGCGCCGCGAGTAGCTGATGATCCGGTTGGACCAGTCCACGTTCTCGGCGGTGAGCGACACCAAGTCGATCTGCGCCGCTCCAACATGCCAGATCAGTTCAAGGAAGGCGTGTTTCTCCGGATCTTTCTCCCGCGCCAATAGTTTCTGGTGTTCCTCCCAGGTGATGCCGCGCCGCGACTTGAAGCGAATGCGAGGCCATTGGCGCGAGGTCAGCACTGGCCACGGGAGCCATTTCATTCCAAGCGCGAATCCATGCAGCCGCCGCAGGAAGATGTTGGTCGAGACCGTGCCGTCCTGCATCACCGTCAGAAAATGCTCAGGGCGCGATTCGATGAGTGGAAGGTCGCGGATGGGGTCGAGAGCCTTTTCCGACATCGAGCTTTGGTAGCGGTCTTGAGTGGACTTTGACCAGTTGGACTTGGACTTTTGCAGAGCCTCCATCACCCATCGCCAGTTGCGCCGGACGATCTGCGGGTCGCCCGCGGACAGATACGTGCGGGCGAGGTGCGCGTTGAACGCCGGTTGAAACTCCGCCTCGTTTTTGGCGCAGAGCAACCGAAGCGCTTCGGCCCGATCTGAAGTGCCGAGACTTTGTTGTTGGCCTGTGATGTTGTCGTGTGCGTAATAGCGGCCACTGGCACCGCGTCGATACAGTCTGAATTTTTGCTTCATAACTTTTGTTGAGTTATGAGGCTAAGGCGATGGGTTCCGAGCCAGTTAGCGGGTAGCAGGCAGGTAGTGCCTGCGTTACGCTGAGTCCTGCCAGAGCAGTCCTGCTGCTGGCGAAATCGCTGGCAAAGCCAGATAGGACTAACTGCAACCAGTTGATGCACACGCATTATGGTCGAAGAACAAACGACGAGCTTGGGTCGTT
>JAWXCM010000259.1:0-5039 GCA_034408745.1 Bryobacteraceae bacterium | reverse complement strand
TCGACCATGTGGGCGGAGCGGCAAAGTTGAAGAAGTTGACCGGGGCTCCGGTGCACATGAACGCTGCCGACGGAGCGCTGCTGGCGCTGATGGACGTGCAGGCGGGGTGGCTCGGAGTCGCTACGCCGGACGTGACGGCGGTGGACGTGAATGCCCGGGACGGGGCAACGGTGAAGTTGGGTGAGACGTCGATGGAGATTCTGCACACGCCGGGGCATACGCAGGGGAGCGTTTGTGTGTGGATCCCGGCGGAGGGCGCCCTGGTGGCGGGGGATACGCTGTTTCGGGAGTCGATTGGTCGGACGGATTTGCCGGGCGGGGACTCGCGGGCGATTATTCGGTCGATCCACGAGAAGCTGCTGGTGCTGCCGGAGGAGGTGCGGGTGTTTCCGGGGCATGGACCGTCGACCACGATTGGCCGGGAGAAGGCGCTGAATCCGTTTTTGCGGTGAGGTTCAGGGTGATGCGAACGTTGTAGAATCGAGGTGGCGACTATGGAACTCGATCGAATAACACGCAATCATGAAGTAATGGGAGGAAAACCCTGTGTTCGCGGGATGCGTGTCACCGTCGGCCTGGTGGTTGGGTTGGTGGCTGCCGGGCACTCTTCCGCCGACATCGTTGCGGCGTATCCGTACCTTGAGGCTGAAGACATCAGTCAGGCTCTGGCCTATGCCGCCTGGCGTGTCGAAGAGATTGAAGTTCCGCTGCCAGCCGCGTGAAGCTGCTTGTCGACATGAACCTGAGCCCGTCATGGGTCGAGTTCCTTGTCAGTTCTGGATTCGAGGCCCTTCACTGGTCTGACGTCGGCCCCGCATATGCACCGGACACCCAGATTATGCAATACGCCACCGTACATGGATTTGTGATTTTCACGCATGATCTGGATTTTGGCGCGCTCCTCGCGACCACAAAGGTGCGGCGGCCCAGCGTGATTCAGATTCGAGCACAGGACGTACTTCCTGCTGCCGCCGGCGAGGTTGTTGTCCGGGCGCTCCGCGCTAGCCTCTCCCACCTTGAGTCCGGTGCGCTGGTGACTGTCGATCCCAAACGCAGTCGAATCCGCCTGCTGCCTCTCTGACGGAGTGGCCCATCAGTCGTCGCGTAATCGGTTTACGAGGCCCAAATCTGATTTGATCTTTGTGCTGGCTTTTGGCGCAAAGCACCGAACACCGTTCCTGGTGACCATGTACGCGCGGATGCCTTGCTTAAGCTCTTCGAGGCTTCCGGGCTGTGGCGGCACGGGGAAGAGTTCGCGCCAGATGTCCTCTGAGTTGTAGCTCCGGGAACTCGGTTTGGGGTCTTTCGCCACAACTCATTTTACGGCCGATCTGGGTGGCGTGTCCTCCACGTTCTTCTCGCGCCACGAAACCACAGTCTCTTTCGCGAATAGCGCGACGATCTCCGTTCCACGGACGAAGAATACATAGCCGTGCGCTTCGTCATCCTCGGCGCCCGATTCTGCCTGAAGAGACTCGACAGAGCCGTCCCTGAGCAGGACGACGAAACACTTGTCAGCAGTAATGTCTGGAAGCCCTTGCGGCGCGAGCATTCGCAACCCCATTTTGGCCCAGCTTATCTCGGTCAGGGTTGCGACACAACCGGAATCGCCTGGTGCCGGCGTAGTTCGCACACCAGCTAGAGCGGGCCGATGCTCTGGAACGGCTCCGTATTCCGCACGCCGAAAACGATGATACTCTTTGAAGCAGATCCCATGTATCGCCGTCACTTTTTGGCCGCACTCGCCGCCGCTCCCTTGCTGCATGCCAGGTCCAAATTCGGACTCGACCATATTTCCGTGATTACCGATGAGATGGCGCCCACCGTGGCCGGCGCTATCGAGTTTGCACATAAGTACGGCCTGAAATGGGTCGAGCTGCGCGGCGTGAATGGCGGGAAGGGGCACTATGCCAGCATCCCCGAAGCCGAAGCGAAGGCCGCGGCGAAAGAGTTCTCGGACGCTGGGTTGAAGGTGTCTTTCCTGAACTCGCCGATGTACAAGATCACGCTGCCGGGCGTGGATCCGGTAATGCGCCGGCCCGAGACGCCGGAGGGCAGGGAGAAGCGGATCGCGCGGGCGACAAACGAGTACGGGCGTCGCAAGGAGGACTTCGAAAAAGCCTTCCGGAACGCGCATGCCTTCGGCACGGACAAGATCCGCGTCTTCACGTTCCTGCGTACGGCGGAACCTCGGAAACACTTTCAGCAGATCGCCGACATTCTCGGGGAGTGCACGGAATGGGCGGCTAAAGAAAAGATCAACATCCTGTTCGAGAACGAAACCTCATGCAATGTGGTGACCTGCGACGAGGTGCGGGACTTCCTGAAGATCATGCCGCAGAAGAACTTCGCCTTCAACTGGGATCCGCACAACGGCGCGGCGCTGAAGGAAGTTCAATACCCCGACGGCTACAAGTTGCTGCCGCTGAAGCGCGTTCTGAATGTGCAGGTGAAGGGCAAATCGCTGCTGGACGAGAAGGAACGGCTGCCCTGGGCGGGCATTTTCAGCGCGCTGGCGAAAGACGGCTACAAGGGCTGCGTCGGGCTGGAAACACATTACTTCGACGGCACGATGTTTGAGAAGTCGCACAAGTCGCTCGAGGAAATCACCCGCATTCTTCGGGAGAGCTAGGGCGTGAATAAACAGGGGCTGACGGTAGGCCTGATCGCTGTTGTCGCGGTGGTTGCGGCCGTAGGCGCGATTCTATTTTCCACGCGGCACAACAAGGTGGAGGTTAAGGGGCAGGTGCTGAAGGTCCGCAGCCACCAGCTCAGCGCCGACCGGACTGTGGTCCTGATGGACGTCCGGCTGGAGAATCCGTCGACGCAGCAGTTCATGGTGAAGGACGTGGAGGTCTACGTCGACGGCTCGGACGGCAAGCCCACGCAGGCGGACATCTTCTCCGACGTGGACGGGCAGAGGGTGATCGACTACTACCCGGTGCTGGGCAAGAAGTACAATCCGAGCCTGATCCGTCGCGACAAGATCGCGTCGGGCAAGACGGTGGATCGCACTCTGCTGATCAATGTACCGATCTCGGACGTGCAGTTCGCCGCAAGGAAAGGCTTGCGCATCGTAGTGCAGGATGCGGACGGTCCAAAAAGCGAGTTTTCAGAGGCCCGGTGAGGCTGGTTCTGGCGTCAGCGTCGCCCCGGCGGCGGGAAATTCTTCAAAATGCAGGGTTGCGCTTCGAGGTTCGCGTGGCGGGCGTGCCGGAGGCGCCTCTGCCGGGCGAGTCGCCTGTGGATTATGTGCGGCGGCTGGCGTTCGCGAAAGCCTCGGCGGTGGCCCGGGCTGAAGATGAAGTGGTGCTGGGAGCCGACACGGTGGTGGTGCTCGACGCGCACATTCTGGAAAAGCCTCGGGACGCGGCCGATGCGGCTCGAATGCTGCGGATGCTGAGCGGACGGGAGCACGTCGTGGTCACCGGCTTTGCTCTGGTGGGCGGCGCCGAAGCGGTCGTAAAGCACGCAGAGACGCGGGTGTTGGTGGCCGCTCTTACCAACGATGAAATCGACGCGTATGTGGCATCGGGCGAGCCGATGGACAAGGCTGGAGCGTACGCGATCCAGGGGCTCGCGTCGAAGTTCATCGAGCGGATTGACGGCTGCTACTTCAACGTCGTCGGGTTGCCGATTTCGTCGGTTTACTCGGAGTGCGAGGGCTTTATGCGCACGTTACGGAACTCGATGTCGAACCCCTCGGCTTCGAGGCCGATATAGCCTCCCGGAGGCGATTGCGGCACGTCCTGAAATGCGAAGATTCTCTCGCCGTTGACCGCAAGAGAGACGACACCGCCGTGAACACCAACATCGTATGTGTTCCAGTTCCCCGGAGGCAGGGTCTTCTCCGCCGTCATCTTGTCTTTCAGGTTGAGTCGCGTTTTCTTGCCGTCTTTCGGGTAATCGGCGAAAAGCCAGACAGCCGGCCCGGCTCCTGCCTGCGCCTGCACGAAGTACTCGCCGTCGGCTGAGGATCGGACAAAAATCCCACTGTTGTAGCGCGGCTGCGGGTCGCCGTCCAGCTTCTTGAAGCGCCACTCGACGTGGAGATCGTACCCGAGATACTGCTTGTCGGAGCGGAGCATTTCATGCCCCTTGTCGCCGGAGCAGCGGATCGTGCGCGTGGCAGCGTCGAAACTCCACTGATTCTCGGGGTTGAGTTGGGCTGTGGCGGGGATCGGGATCCGGGTCCAGCCTTTGAGGGTAGTCAGGTCGATCCAACCTGGTTCGGCTGCGTGGACGAGCGCCACGGCTGCGAAGAACAGCAGACTATTGAGTTTCATGGAATGCACCAAGATCGTCAGCTTCGCCGAACCGGTAGCACCTCAGCTCAGGCTGAATGGTGCGCAGGAGTCCGGTGAGCACGCTTCCGGCGCCCACTTCGATGCAGGCGTCGACCCCGTAGTCGGCGAGCCGTTCCATGGAATGGAGCCAGCGCACGGTACCGGGGATTTGCTGGATGAGGCCTTCGCGGGCTTCGGCCGCGGTTCGGATTTCGAGGGCCTGCCAGTTGTTGATGAGAGGAACCTGGAGGTCACGGAAAGCGGCCGCTTCGAGCTCGGGCCGCATGGCGTCCTGGGCGGGCTTCATGAGCGGACAGTGGAAGGGCGCGCTTACGGGCAGGGGGACGGCTCGTTTGGCTCCGGCGGCTTTGGCCAGATCGGAGGCTCGTTTGACGGCACCGGCGTGTCCGGCGATGACGATCTGGTCGACGGAGTTGAGGTTGGCCGCGGTGACGACTTCGCCCTGAGCCGCTTCGGCGAGCACGCCGTCGAGCTTGCCCGCGGGGAGTTTAAGAATCGCGGCCATGGCTCCGACGCCCTGCGGGACGGCTTTTTGCATGGCCTGGCCCCGTTTGCGGACGAGGCGGACGGCGTCGGTGAAGGAGAGGGCTCCGGCTGCGACGAGGGCTGAGTACTCGCCCAGGCTGTGGCCGGCGACGACTTCCGGGGTGAAGCCGTGGGCCTCAAGGACGCGGTATGCCGCGACCGAGACGGTGAGCAGGGCGGGCTGGGTGTTCTCGGTACGTTTCAGGT
>JAWXCM010000258.1:0-5216 GCA_034408745.1 Bryobacteraceae bacterium | reverse complement strand
GGAAAAGCCATGGCCTGAGCTACTGGACGTTCCAACCGGCATGGGGAAAACCGCTGCGGTCGCGCTGGCCTGGCTGTGGAAGCGCGGCTGGCGCGAGGGAGGACGCGAGGCCGGCCCGGACGCAGGGACACCGCGGCGGCTCGTGTACTGCCTGCCGATGCGGGTGCTGGTCGAGCAGACGGAGCGAAACGCCTGTCGATGGCTGGAGAACCTCGGATTTCAGGCACACCGGGAGAGGGCAAGGTCTCGGTGCGCCTCTTGATGGGTGGCTCCGAGGACGCGAAAAAGGCAACCTGGGCCGACTATCCGGAAGAAGACGCGATCATGATCGGGACCCAGGACATGCTTCTTTCGCGGGCGCTGATGCGCGGCTACGGCATGAGCCGCTATCAATGGCCGATACATTTTGCGTGGCTGCACAACGACGCGTTTTGGGTATTCGACGAAGTGCAGTTGATGGGTCCGGGTTTGGTTACCAGCGCGCAGTTAGAGGCGTTTCGACGCGAACTGATTTGCGCCCACAATAGTCGCAGCCTGTGGGTGTCGGCCACGCTCAACCGGGCGTGGATGAAGACAGTCGACTGTGATCCTGAAACGCTTGTCTCGCTGAATCTGAGTGATGAGGAAAAGGCATCCAAGGTTATTCGCGACCGGCGCGATTCGATCAAGCCTTTAATCCGGTGCGGTGTTGCCTTGAACGGCGACGGGAAATCTGCGACCGCAAGTTATCTTGCGGAACTTGCTCGGCTGGTCGTCGATTCCCACCGCCCCGGAACCACAACGCTGGCGATTCTCAACACAGTGGAACGCGCCCAGGGCTTGCTTGACGAAATTGCGGCGCGACTGGCGCTTGCGCCGGCTAAAGGCAAGAAGAAAGCTCAAACCGCCGCTCCTCGCATCGAAGCCCAAGCCCCCGAATGTCTGCTCGTGCACTCCCGCTTTCGCTCACGGGAACGAGCCACTCTGAACGGGAAACTGTCGGTTCGTGCTGACCCTGACGGACCCGGCCGCATCATCGTCGCGACGCAAGCAGTCGAAGCCGGCGTCGATCTTTCCGCCCGTGTGCTCTTCACCGAACTGGCGCCTTATGCTTCTATGGTGCAGCGCTTCGGCCGCTGCAATCGCTACGGAGAATTCAACGACTCCGGCGATGCGCAGGTGTTCTGGATCGACGTGGCCGAACCAAAGCCCTATGAGCCGGGCGAGCTCGACGATGCACGGCGGTTGCTGCTGACGCTGGCGAGCGCTTCACCCGGCGCTCTCCCGCATGTCACAGCCAAAGCGCCCTTGCATCCGGTGCTACGGCGGAAGGACTTTCTCGACCTGTTCAGCACCGAAGCCGATCTTTCCGGCTTCGACGTGGACATCGCCCAGTACGTCCGCGATGCCGACGATGCGGACGTGCTGCTGTTCTGGCGCGAATGGGCCGACGTGGAACAGCCCAAACACCAACCACCGGCCAGTCAGGACGAACTATGCCGCGCCGGACTAAGCGCGGCGGGCAGACTGCTCGGCCGCCTGAAGAATGGCGAGGTGTACCAATGGGACACGCTCGCACGCAAATGGGCGGCCGTTCCCAATCTCAACAAACCACGCCTGCGCCCCGGCATGACGCTGATGCTTCGCGCCGGCGTCGGTGGCTACACGGCGGAACGCGGGCTTTCGCCAGAATCGACCGCTGCAGTTCCGGTCCGGACCCTCATCGATACCGAAGCACTCACCGTCGAAGCCATCGACGACGAGCACCGCAGCCTGCTGACCCGCGCGGTTACGCTGCCTCGCCATCTGGCGGATGTGGAGGGCGCGGCGCGAAAACTCTGCGAGTCGCTCGCAGTCGCCGACGCACTCGCCGTGATCCGTGCCGCGCGTTGGCACGATGTAGGCAAGGCACACGAAGCCTTTCAGTCGATGTTGAAAAATGCCCACGAGAAGGGCAGCCAGCAACCGTTGGGCGAGGGACTGTGGGCCAAATCCGGCGGCAATTACAAGGGCCGGGTGGTTTATCAGGTCGCTGACGAAAGACAGCCACGCAGGCACTTTCGCCACGAACTCGCGTCTGCCCTCGCCTGGCTCGCGCAGCACGACGGCGAACCGGATGCGGACCTGATCGCCTACCTGATCGCCGCGCACCATGGCAAGGTCCGCCTGTCCCTGCGTGCGCTGCCCAAAGAATCCGAACCGCCGGACCTGCGCCTGTTTGCCCGTGGCGTCTGGGACGGCGACCTGCTACCACAAGTCAGGTTCGAAGACGGCGAAACCCTGCCCGCGACGGCCCTGCACCTCGATCTGATGCGGTTGGGCGAAGGACCGCAAGGCCCGTCCTGGACTACGCGCACGCAGCGTCTGCTGAAAACCTATGGTCCGTTCCGTCTCGCTTGGCTGGAAGCGCTGGTGCGCATTGCCGACTGGCGTGCCACGCGCATGGAACAGGAGGTATCCCATGGCGGCTGAAATATCTTTGCCCGGCTGTACGCCCACTCCGCTTGCTTCGTATCTGAAAGGCCTGGCGGTGCTGCGACTGGTCGCCGAGGCCGGCGCTGAAGTCGGCGGCGACCCGGATGCAACCGGATTTTGGCGCAACGACGCATTTGTGTTGTGCACTCGACTGACGGATGTCGAACTACGCAATTTCTTTCTGGAGTGCTACCGGCCGACGCCGTTGGTTGCGCCGTGGAATGGGGGCAGTGGATTCTATCCAAAGGACAACACGGACGGCATCAGCGCACTCGACAATTCCACTGCCGGTCGGTTCGCCCCTTACCGGCAGGCGATATCTGCAGCACGACAGGTTGTCGCCGGTTTTGGGCTGAAGGAGAGCCCCAAGCAGGAGCAGAAAGCCGACTTTCTCCAATCACTGCGCAACACGGCCCCGGAAGCCTTGCTTCGCTGGATGGACGCGGCGGTGATCCTCTCTGGAGACGATCCTCGCTATCCGCCGCTGCTCGGCACTGGGGGCAACGACGGTCGACTGGATTTCACCAACAACTTCATGCAGCGACTCGCTGAACTAATCGATGTTTCGTCTGGATTTCCCAAGGGCGACGCAGGAGAAAGCCTGGACTCCGCACTCTTTGGTCGACGGACCACGACCCTTGCAGATCGCGCGATTGGTCAATTCTCCCCCGGCGCAGCAGGTGGTCCCAATGCGACCTCGGCCTTCGAGGGCGAAGCCCGCATCAATACCTGGGACTTTGTGCTGATGCTGGAAGGTGCCGTCCTGTTCAGCGCTTCCACTGCACGCAAACTGGAGTCGGGCGACCCTGCGATCCTTGCCGCGCCTTTCACGGTGCGGAGCCGTGCGGGCACAGCAGGTTCCGCCAGCGCCGTTGACGACGAGGACGCACGCGGGGAAATCTGGATGCCGCTGTGGTCCACGCCGTTCAGCATCGACGAGCTACGTTGCCTGTTGAGCGAAGGACGCGCCGCCCTGAACGGTAAACCCACGCGCGACGGCCTGGATTTCGCCAGAGCGGTCGCAGGCCTCGGCGTAGACCGCGGCATAGACAGTTTTCAGCGGTATGGATTCCTGATGCGATCTGGCAAGGCCTTTCTTGCTACCCCACTGAACCGCATCAAAGTTCAACGTAACCCCGATGCCGACCTCATCAGTGAGCTTGAACGCCGCAACTGGCTGGCCTCCGTCCAACGCTACGCGCGTGACGAGAACGCACCTAACGCCTTCCGCTCCGCTGCGCGGCAACTCGATACGGCACTGTTTGCGCTGACGCAGCATTCCAGCCGTGCCGCCTTGCAGAATGTACTTCGCCACGTTGGCCGTATCGAGGCGGCTTTGAGCCTCAGCGCCAAATCGCAAGAGGCCGTTCGCGCTCCTGTTCCCCGACTCTCGCAGGCGTGGGCGATCAAGGCCGGTGGGGAACGCGCGATCGATTCAGCCGAGTTCAGAATCGCGATGGCACTCGCCGGACTGCGAATCGTGGATGGCAACGGACGCAGCCTCCTACACGCTCGGACGCATCTGGCCAAGATAACCGAACCGCTGAACGCGGAAGGTGACCGCAAGTGGGAACCCACATCCTCTCTCGCCGTATGGGGAGCAGGCCCGCTGACCGAAAATCTCGGTGCGCTACTCCACCGCCGCCGCCTGGAAGCCGCGAATAACAACGCGGAAGGCGAAGCGCTGGCCAGCACCGCCGGCGCCACCTGCGACGACATCGCGGACTTTCTCGCGGGCACGACCAATGACACGCGTATCGCCGAACTGCTCGCGGGACTAGCATGTGTGGATTTACACAGGATCGACGCACCACACAGCAGCCACGAGCCGGTTCTACCCCCCGCGTTCGCGCTGTTGAAGATCTTCTTCACCTCGGAAAGGCTGTTGCACGAACTGAAGCTCGACTGGCTACCGGAAGACCGACTCGTACGTTTGCCAGACGAAATGCCGGCCCGCCTTGCGGCCGATGACGTGGAAACTGCGGTGAAGCTCGCCTGGCAGCGCCTGCGCAGCTTCGGCGTGAAGCTTCCGGGGCGCTTTCCGCCACGGGTCATCGGTGTGGATGGCCCGCGCTGGCTCGCCGCGCTTTGTATTCCTCTGACTCGCGACGAAACCAGGCTGCTGATTCAGTCGCTGAGGCTCGAAGCAAAAGACCAATCCGAACCAACCACCGAATTGATTTCCTAAAGGAGCCGCACCCATGCCACTGAACTTCGATGCCCTTACCGCCGCCCCGCGCTTGCTCTTGGAAGTCCATCTGCAACCGCTTCAGGGCACACGCTTCCAGCCCACCGGCTTTCCCAATCTGGGACACGCCACCTACGAAGGGCCGAGCGGAGAGCGGATGCTGCTGGTGGAATCGGCCCAGAGCATGGCTAACCGGTTGGAAACCGTCTGCTGGGACAAGGTTTCTGATGACTGGGTCGCGCCGCTCAAGGGGCTGCCGCTGGTGAAAGTGCAAGATAAAAACGGCCAGCCTCTGACCAACACTGTTCTGGAAGCGCATCGCATCAACTCGCCCTACATATTGGAAGGCAAGGACAAAAAGGTATTTGACATGCTGAAGACGGATCTGACCGGCATGGAGGAGGGGCCGGTCGACATCAAGAAGCTCGCGGCCACGCTGCTGAAGCTTGATGCCAACGCACTGATCCACGGCGTTTTCCTTGCTAAGTCCGAATTGGCGGGAGGCCGCCTGCGGCTTCCGCGGGTGCTTTCCTCGTTCATTGAAGCGGAGAACGTGAGGGAGGCGCAAAGCGGC
>JAWXCM010000257.1:0-11775 GCA_034408745.1 Bryobacteraceae bacterium | reverse complement strand
TGATTCTGAGCGCGGCCTTTCGGTTTTTCCTCAAAGGAAAGATCCTCGGCGACACACTCCGACTTGCTCAGGCTACCGGGTAACTGCCGTTTCTAGGGTTATCCACGCCGTCTATGTTGACCTGCACCTGGTAACCATGCTGGCCGCCGGCGGAGAAGACGCCTTCGCTTCCGGGGCGCGAGCCGCGGGCCGGAGCCGTGCCGGCAGTAAGCCGAGCCAGTTCGAGGTAATTGCGGCCGTTCAACGGAAGTTCGACGATGCGCTTGTTATCGATGACCTGGCCGACAGTGGCGGTTTCCGAATCGAGCATCGCGGCTGTCGCTTCCACCCGAATGCTCTCGGTAACCGCGCCTGGAGTCAGCGTGAAGTCGACGCGGGCGACCTGCGCCACGTCCACCTTCACCTCTTCCACTTCGGCGGTGCTGAAGCCCTTCATACCAGCGGTGAGCTTGTAGCGGCCTACAGGCAGAGTCGGAACGCTGTAGAAGCCCGATTCGTTGGTGGAGATTTCCCGTCGCAGGCCGGTTTCAATGTTGGTGATCGTGACGGCGGCACCAGGGATGAGCGAGTCGCTCCCGTCCTTGACAAGGCCTTGAATGGTGGAGTTCTGGCCGAACAGCGCAGACCCTGAGGCGATGCCAAGCAAGACCAGCGCGAGAAACTTCCCCTGTAACATACATTGCAGTATATACGGGAAATGTGAAGCGGCTATTTCAATTCAATGGCGATGCCCCGACACCATGGGCACGAAGCTGACTCCGAAGATTCGGCGCGATTCCGTGTGGCCAGCCGCGTCCTTGTCGAAGACCCAGAGATTTTGATGAGAAGGCTCGCCGAGCGGAGCTACCAGGCGGCCGGGTGCGGCCAGCTGGTGAATCAGCTCCGGGGGTATGTCGGGCGGTGCGGCAGTCAGTATGATGCGGTCAAAGGGAGCATCTTCCGGCCAGCCCGCGTAGCCATCGCCGATCCGTACGCGCACATTGATGTAGCCCAGCCGTTCCAGCCGCTCCGTTGCCTCCAGCCCGAGTTCGGGAATGACTTCAATGGAACAGACTTCGTGGACGAGTTGTGAGAGCACCGCGGCCTGGTAGCCCGAGCCGGTCCCAACTTCCAGCACCTTGTGAACAGGGCAGAGGTCGAGCAACTCGGTCATAGCGGCAACTATGTAGGGCTGTGAGATGGTGGCGCCCCAGCCAATGTCGAGAGGGCGGTCGTCGAGCGCGCAGGCTCGCAGATCATCCGGTACGAAGAGGGCTCGTGGTACCGAACGAATCGCGGCGAGGACGCGGGGATCGCGGATGCCTCGCCCTTCCAGCTGATCCGGCGGGATCACGTGGTACCTCCTGCTTTACGGTGTCTTCTCTGCGTGCGATGCGGCCTTCAGGTGCCCGTAGAACCCGAGGTCAATGCGGGCCATCAACTTAGTCGCGTACATGATCTGTGCGGCGTGCTGTGCGAAATGCTCGACGACATGATAGACGGCTTCGAGCACGGTGACATGGTAGCTCTGGACGTGGACGCGTTCCATGAGTCGCTCGGGGGTAAGACGTTCGAAGACGGCTACTGTTTCGGCGACTCGCTCGCGCAAACGGCTTTGCAGTTCGGCTTTGGTGACGCCTCCGGCCGCGTTGAACTCGGCGTCACGGTCGCGAGTTTCGGGCGCGCCGCCGACCGCGCTGACAATCCACTGCCAGAGGTTGCCATTCAGGTGCAGCGCCAGGTTCCCAACAGCGTTCGATTCATCGGCTCCGCGCCACCAGATCTGCTCATCGTCGAGCTTGTCGAGGCAGGTGTCGATGCGCCCCGCCAGCTGGGTCAGCTTGTCCACGGAATATCGAATAAAGACGTCGTGCATGCCCTATCATATTGACATGTCCAGCCTTACTGACACGTTGCCCGAAGTATCCCGTCAGGATGCGATTATGGCTTTGGAGCGCGAGTATCTGCTCCAGAACTATGCCCGTTACCCGGTGGTGCTGCAGCGTGGAAAAGGCGCTTATCTGTGGGATACTAACGGGAAGAAATATCTCGATTTCATTTCCGGCATTGGCGTGAACGCGCTGGGCCACAATCACCCACGGATGATGAAAGTGATTCGGGATCAGGCGCCTAAGCTCATCCACACATCCAACCTGTACTATCACGAATATCAGGGGCCTCTGGCGGAGAGGCTCGCGAAGACCAGCGGACTGCAGCGGTCGTTCTTCTGCAACTCCGGTACGGAGGCGACCGAAGGGGCGATGAAGATGCTCCGGTCGCACGGATCGCACATTCACCCGGACAAGTACGAGATCATTGCGCTGGAAAATTCATTCCATGGCCGCACGTTGGGAGCGTTGTCGATTACCGGGCAGCACAAGTACCGCGAGCCGTTTGAGCCGCTTCTGCCTGGTGTGCGATTCGTGCACGCCAACGATGTTCAGGGACTCGAGGCGGTGTTTAGCGAGCGCACCTGCGGCATCCTGGTGGAAGGCATTCAGGGAGAGGGCGGCATTCACCCGATCTACGGTGAGTTTGTCCGGAAAGCGCGGGAATTGTGCGACAAATTCGACGCACTTTACGTCGCCGACGAGATCCAGTGTGGTGTGGGCCGCCCGGGCAAATACTACAGCTATCAACTCCTGGACCCGGTGGTGATGCCTGACATCATGATCGCGGCCAAGCCGCTGGGCTGCGGCCTGCCGCTGGGATGCGTGGTGGCCAATGAGCGCGCTGCGAAGTCGATTGCGCCCGGGATGCACGGGTCGACGTTTGGAGGCAATGCGCTGGCGTGTCGGGTGGCGGTCGAATTTTTCGACATTCTCGACGAGCTGATGCCGAATATTCTCGACACGGGTGCGTATTTCCAGATGCGCCTGCGGGAGATGGCGAAGAAGTTCAGCTGCGTGAAGGAAGTGCGCGGGTCGGGCCTGATGATCGGGGTGGAGTTGACCGAGCCTGGCAAACAGGTAGTGCTCGACTGCATGGCCGGGGGGCTGTTGATGAACTGCACGCACGAAAAGGTGCTGCGGTTCCTGCCTCCGTACATCATCGGACAGAAGGAAGTGGATCAGGCGATGAAGATTCTTACGGCGGCACTGAAGAAATTCAAGGCGTCGGCAGGATCGAACTAAGCACTCCGATGATCCCGGCGGAGGCAATGATGAGCGCCGTCGGGACTCTGGTGCGAACACCAATAAAGAACGCGGCGACGGCCAGCAGGTAATGAATGTTGTCGCGTATGGATGCCTGGGCGAGAGGGATCGCCGACATCGCAATCAGGCCAGCGCTGGCGAGCACCGCGGCGTCCATGGCTCGGCGGGCGCGCTGGTTGGTCAGCCAGCGGATGCCGATTCGCGCGAGTGGCACGGCAATCAACGCGGGCGTCAGCATGGCGAGCCATCCCACGGCGGCGCCCGCGGGTCCCGCGACGAAGTACCCGACTCCGACGATGTAGATTCCCATCGGCCCGGGCGCAGCCTGCGCGGCAGTCACCGCGGCGCTGAGTTCGCGATCCGTGAGGACATGATTCTTCACCACCAGTTCGTCGCGAAGGATGGGTAGCGACATCGGACCGTTCAGCGTGGTGGCCGTCGCTTTCAGCATCACCAGATAGAGCAGCCAGAGGTTCATGACTCCCGCTCCTCAGGCACGGGCCAAAACGCGCCGGTCAGTACCGCCAGGGCGAGTACCGCGAGCGGCTGAATGTACAACGAGAGCGTTGCGCCGCCGAACACCAGCACAAATGTTCGAAGCCAGCTTCGCCGGCTGACACTGGGGGCGCACAGCAGCCAGCCCGCGGCGAGGATCACGCCGACGATGGAACTCATGGCCGCGGTGATGAACGGGCCGCCCAGTGGTGTCGCGTTCCAGCGTTGATAGGCGAGCGTCAGCCCCACCATCACGAAAGAAGCGGGCACGGACGTCGCCAGCAGCGCCACCACTGTTCCCGGCCAGCCCCGTACTGAGTGGGCGAGCGCAGCAATGAATGCGAAGACATTGGTTCCGGGCACCACCCGGGCCAGCGCCAGCAGGAGGTTGAGCTGCCATTCGGGCGCCCAGCCGCGCTCCTGAGCTTCCCGCCGCAGCTGCACCAGAATGTAGCCGCCGCTTCCGAACGTGGCGTTGCCGATTCGGAAGAAGAGCCACGCCAGTTCGCTCAGGGTCGGACGGTGCTCCGGAATCACTTCACTCGCCTCGAATCAGGTCTTCGAAGGTCTCGCGGGTGCGGACTACGCGCCACGTGTCGCCTTCCACCAAAACTTCGGCGGCTCGAGGCCGCGAGTTGTAGTTTGACGACTGCGCGAAGCCATACGCACCAGCCGTCATCACGGCCATCAGCTCACCGCTTTCCACCGTGGGGATATCCCGGCCGCGGGCGAGGAAATCGCCAGTCTCGCAGATGGGCCCCACGATGTCGGCCGTGATCTCCGGCCGCGACCCGTCCCGCACCACCGGAATGATTTCGTGATGCGATTTATAGAGCGCGGGCCGGATCAGATCATTCATTGCCGCGTCGACCACTACGAATTGCTTGCGCGCGGTTTGCTTGCGATAAAGGACGCGGGTCAGCAGCACGCCTGCTTCGGCGACGATGCTGCGGCCGGGCTCGACGCTCACTTCCAGATCGCAGGAGGCAACGCGCTCGAGGATGCCGCGGACCACGTCGGGGATCGCGGGTGCTTCGTCGGTGGGGCGATACTGTACGCCAAGCCCGCCGCCCAGGTCGAGGTGTCGGATGTGGATGCCGGCAGCGCGCAGCCGGGCTACCAGCGCGAGCATCTTGTCGACGGCTTCCATCAGCGGACTCGGGTCGAGGATCTGCGAGCCAATGTGGCAGCTCACGCCCTCAACGTCGAGATTCGGCAACGCGGCAGCCCGCGCGTACACCGCGTCGACCGCGGCGCTGTCGATGCCGAACTTGTGGTCGCTCATGCCTGTCGAGATGTAGGGGTGGGTTGCGGCGTCCACCTCGGGATTAACGCGCAGGGCCATTCGCGCCTTTTTGCCCAGCCGCCCTGCGATTTCGTTGACCAGGGCGAGCTCGGCTTCCGATTCGCAGTTGAAGGAGCGGATGTCCTGGCGCAGTCCGAGTTCGATCTCCTCGGCCGTTTTGCCGACTCCGGAGAAGACAACTTTGCCAGGATCGCCGCCAGCGCGAAGGACGCGATGCAACTCGCCGCCCGAGACCAGGTCGAAGCCCGAGCCTTCCGCCGCGAGGAGGCGCAGGATGCTCAGGTTGGAATTGGCTTTAACCGCATAGCAAACCATGTGCGGGACACCGGCCAGCGCGCGGTCATAGGCTCGCCAGCGCCCAACGATGTCGGACGCGGAGTAGACGTAGCACGGAGTTCCCACCTCAGCTGCGATGGCCGGCAGAGCAACCCCGTCGCAGAACAAGGTGTTCCGCTCATAGCTGTAAGGCATTCTCTACAGTTTGAACTATGCCGTCCAGAGGGCGAGCGAATCCTTGTCTTTCACCACCACCCGGTTGCCGAGAATTACAGGATGCGCCCAGGTAGGCGAGTTTGCCACGGTGTACTTGCGCAACGGCTCGAGGCCTTTGGCGGAGGCTCTCAGGACGTGCAGTTCGGAGTCGGTGGTGAGCGCGAACACGGTGTCGCCCTGGGCGATCAGAGCCGCGTTGTCGCCCTGCCGGCCGTCGCTGGTCCATACGGTCTTACCGGACTTCGGATCCACTGAGATGAACTGGCCCTTGTTGCGGTTCGACAGGCCGTGCAGCAGCCCCGCCGCCATCACGGGGGAGCTCATGTACATGCCTGCGTCCTTGTTCTCCCAGAGTTTCTGCAGTTGCTTCCCGACGACTCGGGCGGCCGTCATGGGGTGAGTCAGGCCACCGTAAACAACCACGTCGCCTATGACAAACGGGGTAACAGAGTTCTGAGTGTAGGGAGTGGTGAACGGCACCTCCCACTCGACGGTGCCGTTAGTGGCATTGATCCCGAGGAATCGCTCGGCCGAAAAGGTGACGAGCGTCGACTGGAGGAGCACCGGCGATGAGTAGGCCGGGCCTTCGCCCTTCCACTGCCAGCGGACCTTGCCCGTCGCCGCATCGAAAGCCGTGAGAGCGCCGTCTTTGTCGGTGCCGACGTGCAGGACGACGTCGCTGCCAACGGCGATGGGCGAGGTGGCGACGCCGAAGGTTGGCGACGCGGTCTTCCAATGCGATCCGGATTCGTACCGCCACACGAGTTTGCCGGATGCCGCATCGTGGCACGACAGGATCCCACTGATGCCGAACGTGTACAGTTTGCCGCCAGAGAGCAGTGGAGTCGACTTGGGGCCCTTTCCATGGGAGGCAGCCGCGGGGTTCATTTCGTAAGGCGCGGCGTAGCTCTGCTCCCACAGCTTTCTGCCGGAGGCGAGGTCGAGGCTCACGGTTACTTCACGGTCGGCCTGCCTGGCGAACTGGATCACTTTGCCGCCGCTGACGAGAGGGGAGGAGTGGCCTTCTCCCACGCCCGTCTTCCATCCCTGCTTCAGGCGTTCGGGCCACGCTGGGACGGTCTGAGCGGAAGGAACTGCGCCGTCACGATTCGGTCCGCGCCACTGGGGCCAGTCCTGGGTGGACGCCGAGACCGAAGCGCCGGTCAGCATGTACAAGATTTCGCGCCGTTTCAACATAGCTTTTCTTCGATTCTCGCACCGCCTACAATAGACGATGGAACAGGAGTAGCCGCATGACCACCACAACCACCAGCAACGGACCGCTGGAAAGCCTCAGCCAGTGGGAAGATAATCTCTCCGAACGCTATCAGCAGGGCAAGGAAAAGGAGAAATTCCGCCAATACGACGACAAGACTCCTCCCGTGGTTCGTGAGTTCTACCGGCTGAACCACAAGCACCAGACTCGCGACTTTGCACTCGCGAAGCGGCGCGAGTGGGGTGGGCTCAACAAAACACAGATGGGCATCTGGGAGGCGATGGATTTCCTGAACACGCTGGTGGACGACAGCGATCCGGACACTGATCTTTCGCAGATCGAGCACAATCTGCAGACCGCGGAAGCGATTCGGCGCGATGGTCATCCCCGCTGGATGCAGCTCACCGGGCTGATCCACGACCTCGGCAAAGTGCTGTGTCTGTGGGGCGAGCCGCAGTGGGCCGTCGTCGGCGACACATTCCCGACGGGATGTGCGTGGTCGGACAAAATCGTTTACCCGGAGTTTTTCGCCGATAACCCCGATTCACAGATTGCCGTTTATCAGACCGAGAACGGCATCTACGAGCCAAACTGTGGGCTGTCGAACGTGGATCTGTCGTGGGGACACGACGAGTACATGTACATGGTCACGCGTGACTACCTGCCCGAACCGGCGCAGTACATCATCCGCTACCACTCCTGCTATCCGATTCATCGCGAAGGCGCTTACGGCCACCTCATGACCGCGCAGGATCATGAGTTGTTCGAAGCGGTGAAAACCTTCAACCCCTACGACCTCTACTCAAAGGGGCATGATCGCGTGAACGTTGCCGCGGTCCGGCCGTATTACGAAGAACTGATCGCCGAGTTTTTCCCCGCGAAACTTCGCTGGTAGGCCCGGGGTGCGGGCGCGGTTTTGGGTGCCCGTGGGATAATAGCGGGCGATCATGCGGTATCTGTTATTTCTGTTTTGCGCTGCAGCCGCCTGCTTCGCGCAGCAAGGCTACAGCGTTGAAACACTTGCGGGAAATGGAATCGGGGGCTTTTCCGGTGACGGTGGCCCTGCAAGCCGGGCACAACTGAATGCGCCCACAGCCCTCGCGCTCGACTCCTCCGGCAGGCTCTACATCGCCGACACGGAAAACCGCAGGGTGCGGCGGGTCGAAACCAACGGTCGCATCGCGACGGTTGCCACGTCCGACGATCCCATCACCGACATTGCAGTCGACATCCGCGGAACCCTGTTCATCGCCTCCGGTGCAAAGCTGCGTTCGATTGCGGTAAGTGGAGCCGATACCCTGGTCAGCGGACCGGGCGGGGGCTTTAACAGCATCGGCGCCATTGCAGCCGAGCCAACCGGCACGGTGCTCGTCGCCGACGGCGCACGAATTTACCGCGTCGCGAGCAACGGCATTACGGATCTGGCGACCCTGCCCGCTCCGGTTACGTCGCTGTACTCCGGCAACACAGGGGCTTACGCGATTGCTGGCGAGGGAGTTTATCTGATCGCCCCCACCGGCGCCGTTTCGTCGATTCCAGGCGCGAAGGTCGCAAGCCCGTCGACGCGAGTGGCAGCCGACCGGTGGGGCGATGTATATCTGTCCGGTATCCGCATCACCAAGGTGATTGCCGGCAAAGAATATTCGCTGATCGGGCTCGGCGACCCGGGCTACTCGGGAGACGGCGGGCCGTCCGTCTCGGCGCTGGTCAACAGTCCCATGGGTCTGACGGTGGATCGCGGCGGCAACGTCTTCTTCGCCGACACCGGCAACCAGCGGGTTCGCTTTCTGCGGCCCGGCTTCACGGGCACTATCGAGTCTGTGCTGCCGCCTGACGGATCCCAGGACATCTGGCCAAAGGACGTTACTCTGCGCTGGACCACGCTCCTCAATGCCACCAGCTATGCCGTGATGTTCGGCACGTCACCCGACGCGTTGACAAACATCGGCTCCACCTCGGGCGGATCGCTGAAGCTGGGCAATGACCTTGCCGACCGCACCCGTTATTACTGGCAGATTCGCACGCAGTTTCCGCCGCAGCCGCCGACAGAATCGCCACTGTTCAGCTTCACCACCACCACATCGGCTGCCATTCCGCCTCCGCGGCCGAGCGCGCCCGCGCCGCCCAATAACTCGTTTGCACAGTCCACCTCTCCCATATTTAGCTGGACCGGAGGAGGTGCGATTCAGTACATCCTGTATGCGGGCACGTCGGAAAACAACCTTCAGCAGGTGGCGGGGCTGAGCGATTCCCGGATCACCATCAATGGCCTCGCGCCCGAAACGACGTACTACTGGCAAGTGGTTTCCTTCAACGAGGTTGGCGGCACCGCGTCTGCAATCTGGAATTTCACCACTGGTCCGGTGAACGGCTATCCGTGGGTAATCGAGACCATCGCCGGAGCGCCGTTGCCGGTGGAGGATGGTCGCCAGGCTACTGAGACCGTCGTCAATCTGCCCCGCTTTCCGACCGCTGATACGGCGAACAACGTGTATTTCGTCACGGGCGACCGTGCCATCCGCCGTGTCGGCACCGATGGTGTTCTCAGCACGACGTTTACGCTGACCTCCGGTACGCTTACCGCACTGTCGACGGATCCGGGGAACGGACAGCTGATCTACGCCACGGCCGACCATATCTATCGCATCGATCCCCGGAATCGCGTCCGCACTTACGCCACGGGCCAGATCGGCCGCCGCGGCTATAGTGGAGACAACGGACCTGCCGCACAGGCCGTTTTTGACGGGGTTAGCTCGGTGGCTGCCGACCGCCGGGGCAACCTCTATATCGCCGACAGCGGCAACAACCGGGTCCGCGTGCTCGCCAACGGGCAGGTCCGCACCTTTGCCGGCACCGGAACGTGCGGAGAGTATCAGGGGCCAGGTCCGGCGGCATCGATTCCGCTTTGTTCACCCAGTCTGGTTGCGGTTGATACCGCCAGCAACGTGTATGTGTATGCATCCAACATGCTGCTTCGGATCGACCAGAATGGCAGGGCCACCCGCATCGCTGGAAACGGACAGGTGGGTTTTGGTGGCGATGGCGGACCCGCTGTCGACGCGCAGATCGGGCCGCTCTCCGGTTTGGCGGTGGACCGCTACAACTACATCTATCTGTCCGATTCCAGCGCCAACACCATCCGCATCATTGATCCGGAGGGCCTGATCGCGACCTGGGCGGGTCGCCCACTGCTGGGCGGTGGGTTCACTGGTGAAATTCAGCCGGTGGCGCAAGCTCGGTTCTTCTCGCCTGACGGCATTGGTATCGATACGTCGGATCTGCTGCTGATCGCCGATACGCGAAACCATCGTGTGCGGCGCGTCGACGGGTCTGATGTGGTGCGCACTGTTGCTGGCATGGACACTATGCGCGGGGACCGCGGCAACTCGGTGTCGGCTTACCTCTACGGTCCGTCAGCGGTCGCCATTGACCCGGGTGGCAACACCTTTATCGCGGATTCGCTGAATAACCGGGTTCGACGCGTGACGAATACTCGCTCCATCGACACCGTAGCTGGCGGGGGCAACGATCTTGTGAGCGCTGCCGCGACGGGCAGGGATGCCCGCGACCTGCGCCTCGATCTTTCTGGTAACGCTGCGCTTGCGATGGACGAACGCAGCAACCTGATCCTGAACAGCGCGATTGCGGTGGCGGCCAGTGCGCCTGTCGACGCTCCGACGCAGGCGGTGATCGGAATTCAGCCGAACAGCATCGTGGGAAGCCTGACACTGGCCCGACTGGGTCAAATCGGCGGGATCGCGCGCGGCCGGGTCGGAGAAATCTACGTTTCCGACTCGACGAATCATCGTGTTTATCGGATCGGCCCGGACGGAAATCTGGCAGTGATTGCCGGCACGGGATCGCCTGGCGCCAGCGGCGACGGAGGGCAGGCGGTCACTGCCCAGCTCAACACGCCTCGCAGCCTCGCCCTGAATCCGGACGGCGAGTTGTTCATAGCGGAGGTGGGCCGGGTTCGCAAGATTTCGGCCAGCGGGACCATCTCGACGGCGGCGTTTGAGAACGCCACTGGCCTGGCCTTCGACAAAGATGGCGCGTTGTACATTGCGGCGGGCAAGTCGGTGTATTTGACGGGTACCGACCGCCGGTTTACGGACACGCTCGGTCTGGTGCGGATCGCTGGGCGCGAGAACGGCAAGGCGGTGGAAGGTATCGGTTCGGCCGTCGATGCGCGGGTTACGGATCTGCGGGGGCTCGCCGCCGGGCCGTCGGGTGAGTTGGCTTTCGCCGACTACGGAGAAAATGCAGTTCGCCGTCTGACCCGCAACATACCGTCGACGGTTACGATGCTGAGCGGCGACGGGCAGTCAGTGACAGACAAATTTACCCTGCCGCAGCCGCTGCGTATTACAGTTAGCGGCCGGAGTGGTGTGCCGATAGCTGGAATCACCGTTCGGTTCGTCAGGGTGGCGGAGGGTAATCCGCTGAGTCTGCTGGGAAGTGCTCTGACCGATGCCGCCGGTGTTGCGACTTTCAACCCGTATCTCCCTGATAAGGTGGCAGAAGTTGTCGTGGAGGCGCGTGTTTTCGGCGTCACGAACGCGGCCTCATTCAAGCTGGCTGGCCGCCCTCCTGAGTAGCGGAAACGGTAACTACGCCGGATGGTCCGCGCCGTGCGGTGAAGCAGAAGTGGTATGGCGGAGTAATCCGTGTTATCCTCATATTGTCTTTGCCCGCCTCTCCCATTTCGACGAGTGCCTTCCGGCCGCCTCTTTCCTCTTTTGGTCCGCAGTGCAGTCTGACAGAGACGAATTTTATCGAAGGATGTACCCAATGACCAACATTTTCGTTGGAAATCTCAGTTTTCAGACCACGCAGGACGATCTCTACGCGGCCTTTGCAGCTTACGGCGCCGTGGAGCGCGTCAATATCATTACGGATCGTGACACGGGTCAGTCCCGCGGTTTTGCGTTCGTGGAAATGACGGAAAGTCGGGATGCGGCAACAGCAATCAGCCAGCTCAATGGCGCAGAGCTTAACGGTCGCGCGCTGAACGTCAACGAAGCTCGCCCGCGCGAAGCTGGTGCAGGTGGCGGCGGTGGCGGCAATCGTGGTGGCGGCGGCGGCTACGGCGGCAATCGCAGCGGCGGTGGTGGTGGCGGTGGTGGCCGGAG
>JAWXCM010000256.1:0-9862 GCA_034408745.1 Bryobacteraceae bacterium | reverse complement strand
TCTCTGTCGAGAGCGTCTACGGGCAGGGGTCTCGGTTCGTCTTTCACATACCAGCTGAGGTAGCTTCCTGTGAATCGGTGGTGGATAGCCCCTCGTCGTGGTGCCAGGTCGCGAAAGTACAGCGAGCTCCCAGGCCGGCCGAGTCGGCAGGCGGACCGTTCAGCGTGCTGTTGGCTGAGGACAACAAGGTCAATCAACTGGTCTGCGTCAAAATCCTGCAGCGTCTGGGAGCGCGAGTTCGTGTGGTCGGCGATGGAGCCGCGGCGGTCCAGGCCGCGGCGGCAGACGACTACGATCTTGTGCTGATGGATATCCAGATGCCCGGCGTCGACGGGCTGCAGGCAACCAGGCAGATCCGCGCGTTGCAGAATCCGGCCCGCCGGGCCGTACCGATCATTGCATTGACAGCCAGCGCCTTTTTGGCCGACCGGGAGAAATGCCTCACGGCCGGCATGAATGACCATTTGGCCAAACCTGTTACGGTGGCCAGCTTCGAAGGAGTACTGCGAAAATGGCACCTGCCAGCCTGAACGTCTTTACTGAATACGATATCCCTTCCGATAACGCAATACCGCCTGCGCGTGTCGTTGACGAGCCGTGGGGGAGAGCATTACCTCAACCCTCCGGAAACCCGGCGCAGCCCCCTCGGGTTTGTTGTAATGGAGGCTGTACCGGGTGCGAATGCGCTCAATCATCCGGCCAAACGCCTGAGCGGCACGCTCGGCTTTAACCGCCTCACCGCCTGTGGCTTCGCTCAGTCCAAATACGTCGGGCGAAGTGAAGTCCGGGTTCTGATACATGTTGCCCGAGACGGCTTCCGGGCGCCGCCCTTTTCCGACCACGATCGCGTTCAGCACGGTGTCGGCTGCTGTGAACGCCGCTACAACCGGTGGATCGGGATTCTTGTAGTTCAACCCAAGGTTGTCGGTGAGAATCAGGACGGCGCGGCGTCCGGTCTCACCCGCTGAACTGTCCACATACTTCGCGGCGTCGATCAGCGCCTCATTGATACTGGTTCCGGCTCCCAGTGTGGGGTCGAGCCCTGCAGCCCTTTTCAACTCCGACGCCACGGCGCCGCGGTCATCGGTCCACTGCAGCGCCACACGGGACCTCCGCGCAAACAGCATCACGGCAACGCGGTCCTTTGGCTGCAAATATCGCAGTGAATCCCGCGCCACGGTCGCAATTTGCTCGACAAACTGGCGCGTGCTTCCGCTCACGTCCACCAGCAGCAGCAATGAGAGGGGCTCGGCCTCACGTCCAAAGTAGAGGATGGGCTGCGGTTTCCCTTCGTCGAATATCGCGAAGTCTTCTTTGGTGAGTCCCGTTACCAGTGAACCGTCCTGTTCGGTCACCTGAACGTCAATTCTGACGTTCGACACCCCGGACTGAAATGTGAGGTCTGTGCTCTCGGGCGTCTGAGCCGAGGCCCAGTATGGCGATACTGAAAGAATCGAAATGAATAAAAGCGTGATTGTGGGCACCGCCGGCCACGTGGACCACGGTAAGACTACGCTGGTCCGGGCGTTGACCGGAATCGATACGGACCGTCTGGAAGAAGAGAAGCGTCGGGGCATATCCATCGATTTGGGTTTTGCTCACTTACAACTCACAGATTCTTTGCGAGTCGCTTTCATAGACGTCCCTGGACACGAAAAATTTATCAGAAACATGCTGGCAGGGGTCGGAGGCATCGATTTGGTGATGCTTGTGGTGGCCGCCGATGAGTCTGTCCGCCCCCAAACCCGCGAACATTTCGAAATTTGCAAATTGTTGAGAATACCTGCCGGGTTCATCGCACTTACAAGGTGTGATGTCACAGATCCCGAGATCGTGGAACTGGTGCGCATGGAAGTGCAGGACTTCGTGACCGGAACATTTCTGGAAAATGCGCCGATCATCCCGGTTAGCGCCGTGACGGGCCAGGGGCTCGACGAAGTACGGGCCACTCTGGCGGACCTCGGATCACGGGTGCCTCCGCGAGGAACATCACGCAATTTTCGGCTGCCGGTGGACCGCGCATTCTCCATGCCCGGCTTTGGAACTGTGGTCACGGGCACTGTTTTGTCGGGCTCGGCCGAACTTGAGAGTGAGCTGGAACTTCTGCCCGGGGGCCGCCGTGTGCGTGTCCGGGGCATGCAGGTGCATGGACAGACTGCGAAGAGCGCGTCTGCCGGCCAGCGCGCCGCCGTCAATCTCGCAGGCGTCGAAGTCGCTGAAACCGGCCGGGGCTCGGTTGCCGTCCGTCCTGGGTGTTTTCGTGAGACGCGGTCGGCTGACTGCATTTTGGAATTGCTGGACCATGCCCGGCCATTGAAGAATCGCGCTCCTGTGCACTTCCATGCGGGTACGGCCGAAACTGTCGCTGAGGTCCGAGCGCTGGACGGCTCGGCGAGCCTCGAACCCGGCTCCTCGACACCGGTTCGCCTGGTGTTCCGCGACCCTGTGCTGCTGGTGCCGGGTGACCGCTTCATTGTGCGCATGTTCTCCCCTGTCACAACCATCGGGGGCGGTGAAGTTGTGGACCCGTTCCCTGCGCCTGGCCTGCGACTCGCCAAAGCGCTGGACCGGACCCGTGCGCTGGCCGGAGCATCGCTGGCGGAGAGAATCCGGCTGCTGGTGGCCGGCGAACCCGGCGGGCTCAGTCAGGCGGAACTCGTGATCCGAACCGGGGCAACCGAGGACGCACTCAGCAAGGCCGCTCCGGGTGGCGTGTCGATTCTGCGCGAATCCACGGTCTGGTTCGTCGACACGGCAAAAGCCCGGGCGCTGGCTGCGGCCTGGGAAAAGCAGATATCGGAATTTCACCGTCTCAATCCTCTGTTGCCCGGCGTGCCGCGGGAAGATTTTCGAAGCCGGAATGCGTCCGGACTGCCGGGCTTTGTCTTCGATTTCGTGCTCCGACAGGCCCCGGCGATCAAGATTACCGGCGAGCATCTTCATCTGGCCACCCACAAACTGGCTCTGAAAGAGGACGAGGAACGAGCGCTTTCTCTCATCGAGCGCGCCTTCGAGACTGCCGGGCTGACGGTCCCGGCGGTAGACGAGGTCCTTACTTCGACCGGCCTTGACCGCCACCGGTCTCGCATCCTTCTGCAGGTGCTGTTACGGGAAAAGAAGCTGATTCGCGTCGGTGAAGACCTGGTGTTTCATGCAGCGGCGCTGGAGGCACTACGCTCCCTTCTGGCTGCCAGGGCGGGAACGCATTTTGGAGTTACCGAATTCAAGGAATGGACCAGCGTGTCGCGTAAGTACGCGATTCCGCTGCTCGAGTATTTAGACCGTGAACGCGTGACCCGTCGAGACGGCGATTTGCGCTTAATCATTCAGAAAAGGACCCTGTAACCGCTAAGCCAGAAACCTTAGGGGCTGCACGGAGTCAAAGGAATAACAACGATGCAACTGAACTGTCCGAACTGCTCATCTTCACGCTCTCGCTATCAGAGCGTCGAAGGGTTTGCCGGGGCGCTGCTTCACTTCTTCGGCTTGTCGGTATGGGAGTGTCTCCGGTGTGAACATCAGTTCATCGCCTTTGGTGCCGCACGCCGACGCAAAACGTCTCAGGCGTGACCCTTCCCGTAAGTTCCGCGGGAAGCCTGTGCTAAGTTATAAAAGTTCCCAACAGTCCGCCTGCGAAATCAATCGGGGATCTTAAAAAAACATGGCATACGTTATTGCGGAACCTTGCATTGGCACGAAAGATACGGCGTGTGTAGACGCCTGCCCTGTGGATTGTATCCATCCAAAAAAAGACGAGCCTAAATTCGACGGCGAAACGATGCTGTACATCGAGCCGGTCGAGTGCATCGACTGCGGCGCGTGCGTTCCTGTGTGCCCCGTCTCGGCGATCTTCGCACTCGACGATCTTCCTGAAAAATGGGCCAGCTTCGCGCAATCCAACGCCGATTTCTACGGCAAATAGAATCTAACCGGAATCGCCGCTCCAGTCTGTGGCCAAGGTGTGTCCGTGCCCGCCACTGACTGGGGCTGGCTTGTCACGTCCGCTGAGCTGGAGTCGTGGATTCTCCACCGGACTCCCGACCTGCTGGTTCTCCAGAAACCTCCCCACACCGTCTGCCACCCCTCGCGATATGGCCCGTGGTCGAGCCTGATTGGCGCCTGCCGCGAGTATCTTGGCGTCGAGCGGCTCCACATGCCGTTCCGCCTTGACCGCGAGACCACGGGCGTTCTCCTCTTTGCCCTCACGCACGAAACCGGCACCCGGCTGCAGCACGCGGTACAGGCGGGAGCGCATCGGAAGCAATACACAGCCATCGTCGACGGGCGGCTGGAGAAAGCCATCACCGTGGACTCCCCGATCGGACCGGACGTGGGCGCTGAGTTCTTTTCCCGGCAATGGGTTCGTTCGGATGGGCAGGCCGCCGTTACCCATTTCGAACCGGTCGCTCATGCCGGCGCATACACGCTGGTCCGCGCGATCCCGGTTACCGGCCGCCGCCATCAGATCCGGGTCCACCTTGCCTCAACTGGCCACCCGATCGTGGGCGACAAGCTCTACGGACCCGACCCGTCGTTAATGATCGAATTCATGCAGCACGGCTTCTCCGAGCGTCTTCGAGCGGCTCTCCCGCTGGAGCGCCACGCGCTGCATTGCGGGGAAGTAGTGTTCGAAACAGCCCTCGGCGAAGAGCGCTTCACCGCGCCTCTGCCCACCGACATGGCGGAGTTCTGGTCCAGCCTCAGTCTTGTCGAAGCGCGGTAGCCGGATCGATCCGCGCCGGGCATCGCCGCAGTCCAGCTCGGCGGATCGGCCGGAGCGGTGTCTGACTCCAGCAGGCTCGACGCCGCAACCGCGATTCCCCAGCCCGCACGCCAGACCGACAGCGGTCAGCCGTCCCGCCCAGCGCAACACGAGTTGCAGGACGTCGCCGGGCGAAGCGCCGAACGCCATCCGCATCCCGAGCCGGCGTTCGAATTCGGGAATCGGCTAGTCCGGGCGGTACAGCGCGATGCTGGTGTCGGTCTCCCAGACCTTCACCTGGGAGATGCGCACGGGCGGGTCGCTTTTGGTCAAATCGAGCATCGACGCGACCTCGTCATAGAGATACTTCGCCAGGTTCTCCGCCGAGGGGTTGAGGATGGTGAACGGCTCCAGATCGTTAATGAACTGGTGGTCCAGCCGTTCGCAGGTGGCGCGAACCGCGCGCTTCAGGTCGACGAAATCCACCAGTAGTCCGATTCGATTGAGCGCGCGCCCTTCCACCGTGACCTGGATCCGGTAGTTGTGGCCGTGCACGTTCTCGCACTTGCCTTTGTATTCGCGCAGGGCGTGTCCCGCGGCGAACGTGTGCTCTACAGTGACTTCATACATTCGTTTCGAAAAAGCGCTGCACGTCTGCAAACTCCGTGCTGAAAGCGTAATCGGGCAGGCTGTCAAAGAAAACCTGTCCGTATCTCTGGCGCGTGATTCTATTATCGAGGATCGCCAGCACGCCTCGATCGGTCCGGCTCCGGATCAACCGGCCGAACCCCTGCTTCAGCGCCAGCGCGGCCTGCGGGATCTGGTACTCGTAAAACGGATTGCCTCCGGATTCCTTCAGCGCGAATACGCGAGCGCCGACGACAGGATCGCTGGGGACGGCGAAAGGCAGCTTGTCGATGATCACGCAACTGAGCTGTTCGCCCTGCACGTCAACGCCCTGCCAGAAGGACGAAGTCGCGAACAAGACGCAGTTTGGCGTCGACCGGAACTCCTCCAGCAGCGCGGAGCGCGGTCCGGTGCCCTGCAACAGCGTCGGGAATTCCACCTCCAGCGACACGCGGTCATACACCTGGCGCATCTGGTTATAGCTGGTGAAGAGCACGAAAGCCCGGCCGCGGCTGGCTTCGAGGATGCGGATGATCTCGGTAGCGGCAGCCTCGGTGAAGCCACCCTCGCGTGGATCGGGCAGTGTTTGCGGCACGTATAACAGCGCCTGCTTCTGGAAATCGAACGGGCTCTCGACGATGAGTGTGCGAGCGCTGCGAAGTCCCAGTCGCTGCTCTGTGAACTCGAAACTGCCGGCCACCGCCAGTGTCGCTGACGTCAGGACCGCCGTGCTGATGCGTTCGAACAGGCTCGATTCGAGAATGGGGGCCACGTCGATCGGCGTTGCCTGCAGGTACGTTCCGCGGCCCCGGCGCTCCACCCAGTAGACGAACGCGGGGCCGGGGGTCTCGATCCAGAACCTGAGCCGGTCCAGAAAGTCCTTCGTTCGGCGGACCAGAGGGATGATTTCTTCCGGCGCGTTGCGAATGAGGTTGAGCTGAATGCCGATCAGTTCGACGGTGCGGCGGAAATCGAGATACTCGTCGAGACAGCGCTCGAGGAAACCGGCGTGGTCCTGAAACACGCTGCGACCCTCGGACTGTCCGAAAATGCGGAAGAATGTTTCCGATGCCTCCCAGGCCTGGCCGAGGACGCGGTCCAGTTCCGCGCAACCGAAGTTCTGCGCGCGGGCGGCCAGCAGGATGTCGCGGCGCAGGTCGTCGATCTGCAGATTACTTACGGTAATTCCGAAATATTGCCCGACAACGTCCTCGATTTCGTGCGCTTCGTCAAAAATTACGGCATCGTATTCCGGGATAATCTGCCCGAACCCCTCGTCTTTCAGCGACAGGTCGGCGAAAAAGAGGTGGTGGTTGACGATGATCAGGTCGCTCTCAGCGGCCCGGCGCAACATCTGCGTGATGAAGCAGCGGTCGAACTGCTCGCATTTTGAGCCGGCGCAGGTGTCGCGGCGCGCGTCGATCTTCGCCCATGCGGTACTGCCCTCGGGCAGTGCTCGAATCTCCGCACGGTCGCCGGTTTCGGTGGTGTGCTCCCAGTCGCGAATGATCTGGAAGTCGGCCACCTCCTCCATACCGCTGAGGAACGCATTCTTGTCGTTGTCGTAGATCTTCTTACGGCAGGCGTAGTTGTTGCGGCCCTTCATGTAGCAGACCGCGATCGGCGAATCGAAGTGCTGCTGCAGGAAAGGCACGTCTTTGTAGAAAAGCTGCTCCTGCAGATTCTTGGTGCCGGTGGAAATCACCACGCGTTTGCCGGACAGAACCGCAGGAACCAGATAGGCGAGCGTCTTACCCGTACCCGTGCCGGCTTCCACGATCAGATGCCGCCGGTCCGCGATCGCCGATTCCACCGCCTCGGCCATTTCCAGCTGCCCTTCCCGGAACTCATACCGGGGGTGCCAGCGAGACAGTACTCCCTTGTTTCCGAAGAAGTTGCGAGCGTTCAGAGTGCGTACAGGGGAGGACATCTGGTGATGCTGGGGCCGTGTAATACCAGCTTAGCGGACCCGGCCGGCCAGGGTGAAAGGCGGGTCGGAGTCCGCTTCGCAGGCGCTCGCTATCGGCGAAACCCGAGACCGGCTACGGGGGAAAGGCGGTTCGAGCAGAGTATTGGGAATGGTCCCGAGCCAATCCATGCGCACACTTCGTTTTGGGCCGTATGAGCTGGACGCCAGTGGTGGTGAGTTGCGCAAGCATGGTATCCGCCTGAAGCTGCAAGGCCAACCGCTGCAACTGCTGGTGGCTCTGGTGGAGCAGCCCGGCGAAGTGCTGAAGCGCGAGACGCTGCAAGGGCGGCTTTGGCCGGCAGATACGTTCGTCGACTTTGAAAACGGATTGAATACGGCCGTGAAACGACTGCGCATTGCGTTGAGCGATTCGGGCCGAGCATCCGGTGTATGTCGAGACAGTCGCGCGGAATGGATACCGATTCATCGCGCCGGTGACCGCCGTCGAGGAGCGCGGTACCGCTGCGGTTTCCATCCGTGCGCTGGAGGAAGGATCGACGACGCTGGTCGACCCGCCTGCTGCGGAGCTTTCGACACGGCGGGACTGGCTGGGCTACGCGGCGACCGGGGTGGGGTCGGCGGGTGCGATGTGGCTGGGGATGCGTGAGCGGGTCGAGACCCCGGCGACCTATCGGCAGGTGACGTTCCGGCGAGGTCACGTGTGGAGCGCGCGTTACGGGCCCGACGGGCAGACGATCTTGTCCGCTGCGCAATTTGATGGGTCCGCGAGACAAATTTACTCCAGCAATGGAGTGAGTCCGGAGTCTCGCGCGTTGGGCCTCGAAGGGTATACGTTGTTCGGCGTTTCAAGGAGGGGAGAGCTGGCCCTGAACCGGTTTGGCGGGACGATGCCAATTGCTGGAGGGTCGCTCGAACGGGTTCCCATGAACGGAGGAACTCCGCGGCTGGCAGAACGGGACGTCATGTCGGCGGACTGGTCTCCCGGAGGGGAGAGTTTGGCACTGGTGCGGGCCAGGGATGGGGCCAATCTGCTCGAATACCCGGCCGGGAAGGAGCTATATCGGTGTGCGGGATGGCTTTCCAGTGTGCGGATTTCGCCGGACGGGCTGCGGGTGGCCGTGGTGGAGCATCCGGTGCGGCATGACGACGCCGGGTCCCTGCGGATCATCTCCCGGGAGGGCCAGACGGTGGGGCAGACCGCGGCCTGGGCGGTGATCGACGGGTTGGCCTGGAAGTCGAACGAAGAGATCTGGCTGACGGCGGGAAACGGTTCGCCGAAGTCGTTGTGGCGCTGCGATCTCCAGGGACGGGTGGTGTCGCTTGAACAGGCACCTGGGGCGCTGACGCTGGCGGATGTCACTGGAAATCGGGCATTGGTGATCCGCACGGCGAAACGGCTTGAGATGGTGGGGAGTTCGAGAGGGGCGGCGGCACGGGAGTTGTCGCTGCACGACTGGTCCAGGGTGGCCGATGTTTCGGCGGACGGGCGGTATGTGTTGTTCGATGAGAGTGGTGAGGCGGTGGGTGGGCGGTTGGTCTCGTATCTGCTCGACAACGACGGGGGCGGCGCGGTGCGGCTGGCCGATGGTGCGGCGTATTGCTTATCGCCGGACGGCCGGCACGCGCTGCTGGCTGGGGCGGCCGGTCGGACTGGGTTGCGGTTGGCCCCGCTTGGGGGAGGGCCGATGGAGGATCTGCCGGAACGGGGATTTCAGTATCAGTGGGCGGCGTTCTATCCGGACGGGGAGCAGGTGCTTGCGCTCGGAACTCCCAATGCGGGGGGGCTGGGAATCTATCGGCACTCGCTGCGTGGGGCTGGAGCGCCGGTGGCGCTCACACCGCCTGGAATGGTTCGGCATGCGGCGGTTTCCGGAGACGGAAGCCGGATCGCGGTGCTGGCATCGAACGGGAAGTTTCGCATTTATCCGGCGGCGAGTTCCGGGGAGGTGGTGGAAGTGCCTACGACGGAGCCGCTGGCGCCGATTCGATGGCAGGCGGATCAGCGGCATGTGTACGTGCAACATCTGGACGACTACACCATGGTACCGGCGAGGGTGTCGCTTTTGGATGTGGTGAGCGGGAAGTTGCGGCCCTGGAAGGAGTTGGGACCGATCGACCCGATGGGGGTGAACTCGGTGACGCGAGTCATGGTCTCGGCAGATGAGAGGAGCTGGGTGTGTTCCTATCGGCGAGTGCTTTCAGATCTGTTTCAGATGACCCGCTAACTGCCGTGTTTGTAATGGTTTCCGGTGACACCCAGGAAACAGAAAAGAACCGGTTTACCGGGCGGCGGAACCGAGCTGCGATCAGGCCCTTATGAATCGTTCTTTGCTTCTCTTTTTCTGCACGCTGGCCGGAGTCGTGCTGTTTGTCACTTCGGCTGTTTCGCAGTCACCGCCTGCCCCTATGATCGACCGGGTTGGCTTTCCTGCCAACTACAAGACGATGATGAAAGTTCTGTACAAGTATGACCGGCAGGACAACCGGCAAGTGCGGACGATCTTTAGTTTCCAGCATCGTAAGCATTTCTGATTCAAAAGTCTTGAACTCACTCTTGCCGTTTTGGTTGTGTCCGGACTATGGTGAAAGGGATAGATGGAGCG
>JAWXCM010000255.1:0-46356 GCA_034408745.1 Bryobacteraceae bacterium | reverse complement strand
GGCGGGAGAATCTGGGTGGAATCGACGCCAGGCAGCGGGTCGACATTCTGTTTCACGATACCGGACAGGGTTATAACAGACGAAGAACCTCAGACAGCAGCGATTTGAGGCAGGGTAAAGGCGTACTGCGGATCGCTGGCTGCTGCGTTATCAATCATTACCTGAATGAAGCCGAGGGCAGCTTTGGACAGGCTTTTGTCCTTGCGGTAAATCAGCGCGAGCTGGCGCACCATGGGTTCGGGTCCGAGTGACACGACCGCGAGTTTGCCAGCCTCGACCTCATCCCGGCAGTGCGATGCCGCGAGGAATGAGATACCGAGTCCGGCCATGACGAACCGCTTGATCATTTCCGTGGAGTCGAGCTCCATGGAAACGGACAGGCTGTCGTCGACAGGTTCTATCCAAACGTTCAGGCGGGAGCGTGTGGTTCCGGATTTCGGCAGCAGCAGCGGCTCACCAGCCAGATCCTCACAGGTAACGAAGGGCCGGCTGGCCAGCTTGTGGCGCGCGGGCACGAGGAGCCGAATCTCATCAGTGTGGATCTTAACGATCTGGAGCTTCTTGTCCTGGATGGGAAGCTGGGCGACTCCGAAGTCGGCCAGGTTGTCGAGGACGGCCGCCATTACACGCGCTCCATAGGAGCGGTCGACGTGCAGCTGTACGTTGGGGAACTGTTGCTTGAAGTTCGAGAACACGCGAGGCAGGACGTAGATGCACGTAGCCTCATTGGCGGCGATGACGATTTCGCCCCTCGGTACGCGGTCCAGCTCGTTGATCACTTCCTGTGCGCGACGTCGGAGATGCAGGATTTGTTCGGAGTACTCGGCGAAAATCTTGCCCGCTGTGGTTAGGGCGATTCGTGTGCCAAGCCGTTCAAACAGCGTGGTGTTGAGTTCCTGTTCCAGTTGGCGCACCTGTGCGCTGATGGCTGGCTGAGTTCGGTAGCAGGTTTGAGCCGCTTTCGAAAAGCTTTTCAGCCTGACGATCTCGAGGAACGTGTGGAGCTGATCGAGGTCCATCGGAGACACTCCGCCGTCAAACGCTTGCGGCGGGAACGGTTCCATCATAGCATCGGCATTATGCATTTAACTTCTGTGTTTTTGATTGTCACCCTGGGCGCTGGGATATGCCTCGCGCAATCCCCCGTGGAACGCGGGCGCTATCTGGTGGAGGAAATCGGCCAGTGTCAGACGTGCCACACGCCTCGTCTGGAGAGTGGGGAATACGACAAGACGAAGTGGCTGAAGGGGTCGACGCTGAACATTTCGCCGATTCAGCCCGTGGAAGGGTGGCACAAGTCGGCTCCTGATCTGACGCCGGGGAGCAGGCTGTGGAACGTGTGGAAGGAGGAAGGTCTGGTCAACTACATGCACACTGGTTTGAATCCACGCGGGAAGAAAGCCGACGCGCCGATGCCGACGTACAAGCTGACGAAGGAAGACGCGCAGGCGGTGGTCGCCTACCTCAAGTCGCTGGAAGCAAAATGAAGCTGCTCGCCCTGCTCCTGGTGGCTTCGTTTTGCGGGACTGCCGGGACGGCCGAAAACGTCCTGGTGGTTGTGAATACAACGTCCGCCCTGTCGCGGAGCATCGGCGAGTACTATGCGCGCCGGCGGTCGATACCTCTGGCGCAAATCTGCCGAATTCAGACGAAAGAGCAGGAGACGATTGCGCGGACGGTCTACGAGAAAGAGATCGAGCCAGCGGTAGGGCGCTGTCTCACGCAGTCGAAGCTGACCGAGAAGATCCTGTATATCGTGCTGACGCAGGGCGTTCCGCTGCGCATCTCGGGTACGGATGGGCAGGCGGGAGAAGCGGCGTCGGTGGATTCGGAGCTGACGCTGCTGTATCCGAAGCTGAAGGGCACGAAGTTTCCGGTGAGCGGCGCCATAACGAACCCATTTTTCGGGAAGACGACTGTCGAGTTCCGGCACCCCGATGTGCCGCTGTACCTGGTGACCCGGCTGGCCGCGTTCGACTTCAACGGTGTGAAGGGCATGATCGATCGTTCGCTTTTGGCGAAGAACACAGGTAAATTCGTGCTCGACGGGAATGACGCGGGAGGGGACGGGAACGAATGGCTGAAGGACGCAGCGATTCGGCTGCCGACTGCCCGTACCGTTTTCGACGATGGTAAAGCGGTTCTCAGCGGGCTGGGCGATGTGATCGGGTACGCGTCGTGGGGGTCCAATGACGGGAACCACTCCCGGCGGAGGCCTGGGTTCAGGTGGCTGCCGGGGGCGATTGTGACGGAGTACGTTTCGACCGACGGACGGACATTTGTGAGGCCGCCTGCGTCATGGACGGTGAGCAAAAAGTGGGACAAGCCATCGGAGTGGTACCTGGGCAGCCCACAGTCGCTGACAGCCGATGCCATCGAGGACGGTGCCACGGGAGCATCCGGGCACGTCTGGGAACCATATCTTAAATTCACGCCGAGGCCTGACATCCTTTTGCCGGCTTACTATTCGGGGCGTAACCTGGCGGAGAGCTATTATCTGGCGATTGTCGGACTGAGCTGGCAGAACATAGTCATTGGCGATCCGTTGTGTTCGCTGGGCAAGCCGCGGGACTGAACGGCCCGGATACAATCGGAACCATATGCAACTGCACGCTGTGCGGCTGACGTTTCCGCCGGATTCGAACATCATCGTGGGCAGCAGCCACTTCATCAAGACGGTGGAGGACGTGTACGAAGCGCTGGTGAACACGGTCCCTGGGATCGAGTTCGGGATTGCGTTTAGTGAGGCGTCGGGACCGTGTCTGATCCGTGTCGACGGAAATGACGAGGAACTGCAGGCGGTCGCCACCGGTATGGCGCAGGCAGTGGCCGCGGGGCACACGTTCTACATCGCCATGCGCAAAGGCTATCCGATCAACGTGCTGGGCCGGATCAAGGACGTACCCGAGGTTTGCACGATCCACTGTGCGACGGCGAATCCGGTTGAGGTGATTGTGGCGGAGACCGAGCAGGGCAGGGGAGTGCTGGGTGTGATCGACGGCTCGTCGCCGAAGGGCGTTGAGGATAAAGAGGGCCGGGAGTGGCGCCACAGCTTCCTCCGGAAGATTGGGTACAAGCGGTGATTCGTACAGAAGCGGAACTCGAAGACCTGTTGTCGCGGCCATCGGCGGTGGACGTGGAGGCGATGGCGCAACTGGGCGGCGGCGATTTGCTGCTGCTCGGTGTGGCGGGCAAGATGGGGCCAACGCTGGCCATGCGGGCTCGGCTGGCGATGACCGCGGCCGGGGTGGCGGGGCGGGTAATCGGCGTTTCGCGATTCTCAGACAAGCGGGCCCGGCAGGTGCTGGACGAAGCCGGGGTGGAGACGGTGGAGGCGGACCTGATGGACCGGTCGGCGCTGGCGCGTCTGCCCGAGGCAGCCAACATCATTTATCTGGTTGGGCGCAAGTTTGGATCAAGCGGGGATCCGTCGCTGACCTGGGCGATGAACGTCCATGTCCCGATGGCGGTACTGGAGCGCTGGCGCGATTCGCGGTTTGTCGCCTTGTCGAGTGGGAACATTTATCCGCTGGTGCCTGTGGTGTCTGGCGGAGCGACGGAATCGACGCCCCTGGCCCCGGTGGGCGAGTATGCGCAGTCCGTGCTGGGACGCGAGCGGACGTTTGAGTATGCCGCATCGCAGTGGGGCACGCGGTCTGTGATTCTGCGGCTGAACTATGCAGTGGAGATGCGCTACGGAGTGCTGCTGGATATCGCCCAGACCGTGGCGGAGGGCAGGCCGGTGGACCTTCGGATGGGTGCGGCGAACGTGATCTGGCAGGGCGATGCGAACTCGGTGTGCCTGCGCGCTTTCGAGCTATGCTCGGCGCCACCGGATGTGTTGAATCTAACTGGGCCGGAGACGCTGTCGGTGCGGCATATCGCTGCTGAGTTTGGACGGCATCTGGGGGTGGAGCCGCGGTTTTCCGGGGAGGAAGCGCCGGTCGCACTGCTGAATAATGCGAGCCGCTGTCACCGGCTGTTTGGTTATCCGACGGTGACGCCGCTCGAGTTAATCGAGCAGATCGCGGCGTGGATGAAGGCGGGCGGCGCCACGCACGGCAAGCCTACACATTTCGAAACACGGGATGGTAAGTACTGATGATGGTGATTCCTGCGCATCCGCTTGCGTTGACGGCTGAACGAAAGCTGGATGAGCGGCGGCAGCGCGCGCTGACTCGCTACTACCTGGATGCGGGCGTGGGCGGCATCGCGGTTGGCGTGCACACGACGCAGTTCGCAATTCGCGATGTTGGCCTGTATCAGCCGGTGCTGGAGCTGGCCATGCAGGAGGCTCGCGGGCGTGGGGGACTGCTGACCGTCGCCGGCATTGCGGGTCGGACTCCGCAGGCGGTGGCGGAAGCCGGCATCGCTCGCGCGCTGGGGTATCGAGCCGGGCTGCTGAGCCTGGGGGCGATGCGCGATGCTTCGGTCGATGAGCTGATTGCGCATGCCGGTGCGGTGGCCGCCGTGATTCCGTTGTTCGGATTCTATCTGCAGCCTGCTGTTGGCGGGCGGATGCTGCCGTATACGTTCTGGCGGCGATTCTGCGAGATCGACGGAGTGGTGGCGATCAAGATCGCTCCGTTCAATCGATACGCCACGCTCGATGTCGTACGCGCGGTGATCGATTCGGGCCGCGACATTGCTTTATACACGGGCAATGACGACAGCATCGTCACGGACCTGATCACAGACTGGACGTTCCAGGGTCGCAAGATTCGATTCGCTGGGGGGCTGCTGGGCCACTGGTCGGTGTGGACTCGCAAGGTGGTGGATCTCGCGATTCGGTGCAAAGGTCCCGCTACGCCGTCGCTGCTGACTCTGAACGCGCATGTCACCGATGCCAACGCGGCGCTGTTCGATGTCGCCAACAATTTCCATGGCTGCATCGCGGGTTTGCATGAGATCCTGCGGCGGCAGGGGCTGCTGGAGGGTCGGTGGTGCCTGGATCCGAACGAGGATCTCGGCCCCGGTCAGATGGAAGAGATCGACCGCGTGTGTGCGGCCTATCCCTTCCTGAACGACGACGGATTCGTGCGCGAGAACCTCGACCGCTGGCTGAGCTAGTCGTGCCGGAGGACTCGGGCCATCATATAAAGTCAAAGCTACAATCCACGTCATGCGCAAAGCCCTGCTGTTACTGATGGCACGCTGGAGGCACATGGCGTTGCGAACAACGGTGCCGATAATACGGCGCCCGTCGCGATCTCGCGCGATATGGCGCCACGGATTAACGCGATGGTTGCGCCGGTGTTGAACTACGGTGTTACAGGAAGCCTGGACGCGTACCCGGGATCGATGCGCATCAGCGAAGCGGCGTACCGGCTGTTTGTGACTGACATACTGAACGGGCTGGCCGACCAGGGCTTTCGCAACATTTTGATTATTAATGGTCACGGCGGACCGCAGACGGCGATTTTGAATGACATCGCCGAATCGGTGGGCCGGGCCCGGCGCGTTCGCACGTTGGTGACGAACTGGTGGTCGTACTGCTCGGACGTGACACTGCAGGTGTTTGGCGAAGACGGTGGGCACGCGGGGTGGAATGAGAACGCCTTCATTCAGGCCATCGATTCGAAGCTCATTCAGAAGGAGCGATACAGCGACTCGCTCGCCGAGCCGCGAGCCGCTTCGTCGAGTGTTTCCGCGTATCCTTCCACGGCCTCGATTATTTTGTATCAGCCGAAGCAGGGATACGTGAAGTTCGACGAGGCGAAGGCAAAGGCCTACTACAAAGCCGTGGTCGATAAGATGACGGCGCTGGCGCGCGATACAATCGCGGCCTGGGACAAGGCTGGAGTGTTTCGCCCGAAATGAGAAACTCAGGAGACAGATATGTCTGACAAAAAGATCGACCGCGCGCTCGGTTTCAATACCCGGGCGCTGCATGCAGGCTACACGCCGGACCCCACGACCAACGCGCGTGCGGTGCCGATTTACCAGTCCACCTCGTTTGTATTCGAGAACTCCGACCATGCGGCCGCACTGTTCGGACTGCAGCAGTTTGGCAACATCTACTCACGCATCATGAACCCGACCAACGATGTGCTGGAACAGCGCGTCGCTTCTCTGGAGGGTGGTGTCGCGGCGCTGGCGGTGTCCAGCGGCCAGTCGGCGCAACTGCTGGCGCTCACGAGCCTGATGCAGAACGGCGATGAGTTTGTTTCGTCGAGCACGTTGTATGGCGGAACCTACACGCAGTTCGACGTCACCTTCCGCCGCATGGGGATCTCGGCGACCTTTGTAGAGCCGGACGATCCGGAGAACTTCGCCAGGGCAATTACGCCGAAAACGAAGTGCATTTACGCCGAGACGATCAGCAATCCGCGCGGTAATGTGCTGGATATCGAAGCGGTGGCGAAGGTGGCTCACGCGCACAATATCCCGCTGGTTATCGACAACACGTTCGCCACTCCATACCTCTGCAAGCCGATCGATTACGGGGCCGACATAGTGGTGCACAGTCTGACGAAGTTCATGGGCGGTCATGGGACCAGCATCGGCGGAATTATCGTTGACGCAGGTAAATTCGACTGGAAGTCCGGGAATTTCCCACTGATTAACTCGCCGTCCCCGGCATATCACGGGATGGTATTCAGCGACGTGTTCGGTCCAATCGCGATGATTATCAAGGCGCGTGTGGACGGTCTGCGCGACATGGGGCCGTGCCTGAGCCCGTTTAATGCGTTTCTGTTCCTGCAGGGCATTGAAACACTGGGAATGCGCATGGACCGGCATGTGTCGAATGCGCTGGCCGCGGCGCAGTACCTGGAGGCTTCGCCGCTTGTGGAGTGGGTGAAGTATCCGACGCTGGCGTCGAGCCCGTACCACGCGATGGCACAGAAGTATGTGCCGAAGGGCGCGGGTGCGGTGTTCTCGTTCGGCATCAAGGGCGGATATGAGGCTGGACGCCGCTTCATCGACAACCTGAAGCTGCTCTCGCATCTGGCCAATGTCGGCGATGCCCGGAGTCTGGTGATCCATCCGGCTTCGACTACGCACCAGCAGCTTTCGTCCGATCAGCAGACGGCTGCCGGCGTAATGCCGGAGATGGTCCGCGTGTCGATTGGCATTGAGGACATCGACGATATTCTGTGGGATCTCGGCCAGGCGCTGGAAGCTTCTCAGGTTTCATTGGCTTCTGCCTGACCCTTTTCCGCCCGTCTTCACGCGTTCTGTGTCAGGCGGGCGGAAAATGCAAAACATTGTTCTGATCCTGGCCGGCGCTCTCGCACTGGCCTTTTCATATGCTGCTGACCCACGAACTGATGCCGGCACGCAGCTGGCCCGGTTTGCGCCCGTGTTGATAGCAGTTCCGGCTCCTCGCCAGAGGCTCAGACGCCGGACGCGTGTCAGACGCGTTGTGCATTAAAGGCGACGAAACACTCGGTCCCAGCGCACCTTGCCGAGCGCGGTCTCCACATCATCCGGCCGAAGCCGCTTCTCCACAGACCAATAGACCAGAACCGGTGCGCCGACGACGTCGGACGGCTCAATGAAACCCCAGAAGCGGCTGTCGAGCGAGCTGTCGCGGTTGTCGCCGAGCACGAACAGCTTGCCTGCAGGCACTGTGACGTCCTTGCCTTCCTGAGCGCGCATCACCTCTTCCCATTCTTTGGAGGGCAGTGGGAAGTCGGCCGTCTCCGGGAAGTTGTCGCGAAGGGCGATGGTGTAGGGGGTGTTTCGCAGGGCGTAGGGTTCGTCGACTGGGGTGCCGTTGAGGATCAGCTTCTTGTCGCGAATCTGCACGCGGTCGCCCCCGATTGCGACTACGCGCTTCATGAAGACCTGGCGGCGCTCCAGCGGGTAATGAAAAAGAACCACGTCGCCGCGCTTCGGTGCTCGGCCGAACTGCCTGAGAGCGAGCGAGTAGTCGCCCTGCAGGACCGTGTTTTCCATGCCACCCGAGTTGGTGTAGTACGGCTGGAATACGAGCGGGAATGCAACCAGCACCAGGGCGAAGGCGATCCATGGGATTCCGCGAGTCCAGGGACGTGCGGGTCCCATGGCATGTCCGGCTCGCCAGTACATGAGTGCCAAAAATAACGAGGCGAGCGCGAGCCCGGCGACAGGCCTGGGCAACTGCCCCTCGCGGCCCCAGAGCGAGAAGGCGTTCACAACCGTAGACAACATTACAAATGATGCGCCGTAGCCCGACCACGGGTCGCGCCACCACATTCTGACCACTACGGCTGTCAAAAACAGAATCTGGGGCACGGAGGCGACTCCGGTTTGTGCTCCCGCGAACAAGGTCAGGGCGAACAGAACCATGGTTACACCGACCGCAAAGCGGACTGTGTTAGATGGATTGCTGCCGTTTCGCTCTTTATTCTCCAAGTAACTGTACCTCAGGAACATAGGTGGACAAAGCCCTTGCATTCCGAAGCAGGGGCAAGTAAGATCAACTCTGTTGGTGGCCGATTTCTGGTGAGCGAGTGGTGTGAATCTGGTAAATGAGGATCAGCCCGGGGGTGTGGGTGGCGAATCTGTGATTCGCAAACCGCTGGGTACGTATGCCTCCAGGGTCGACGATAAGGGGCGCCTGAAATTACCAGTGGATTTCGAGCGGTATCTCCGTTCCATTAGCACCGATGTTGCAGATGTATTGTTCATTACAAGCTTCGACGGGAAGTACGCTCGCATCTATAGCAGTTCTGTGTGGGAAGCGCAACTGCCGGTGTTAGAGACGGCCGATCCGGATGCGGAAACGGGAAGTCAGTTGGTGCTGGAAGCGTACCACTACGGAGCCAGTTCCAGCATCGACAACCAGGGCAGGCTGTTGATTCCGCCCGATCTCCGCAAGGAGATGGAAGTCGAGAACCAGCCAGTCCGGTTGATGTGTATCCGCAAGCATGTGGCGGTGATGAGTGAAGCGGAGTACCAGAAGCGTCGTCTCGACGCTGCGGCGCGCCAGAAGGCTGTCGCGCGGTACGAGCAAAAGGGTTTGCAGTAGATGTATGCATTACCCCGTCATGTTGGCCGAGACGCTCGAGTATCTCGCGATTCGGCCCGGCGGGACTTTCGTTGACGCCACGGCTGGCCTGGGGGGCCACACAGGGGCGATCGCGGAACGGCTGACCACGGGCATGGTCATTTCGTCGGACCGCGATGCAGAGTCCCTGGAGAGAGCGAGGGAGAACACCCTGGCTCATGGAGACCGGATCCGGTTTGTTCACTCCCGATTCTCGGGTCTGGCCGCGGCGGTAGCGAGTGTGGGTGTGGGGCAGGTGGATGGCCTGGTGGCTGATCTGGGTGTCAGCCGGATGCAGTTGACGACTCCTGAACGGGGATTCTCCTTCATGGCACAAGGGCCTGTTGATATGCGGATGGACCGAAGTGAAGGGCAGACTGCTTCGGACATTGTCAACTACACCTCCGAGCGCGAGCTTGCCGATTTGTTGTTCCAGTTAGGGGACGAAAGGAGGAGCCGGAGAATCGCCAGAGCAATTGTTCGCGCGCGGCCCGTTCGGGACACGCTGCATCTTGCAGAGGTCATTGAGCGGGCCGTACCGCGGACAGGTCCAACTCACCCGGCGACGCTGAGCTTTATGGCGTTGCGAATCGCAGTAAACCGGGAGCGTGAAGAGTTGGAAGCGCTGTTGGCCGATGCACCGAAACTGGTGCGATCCGGTGGCCGCTTCGTGGTCCTTACTTTTATGTCATCTGAAGACCGGATAGTCAAGCAGGCGTTTCAGTCGCTGGCCCGGGAGAAGAAGGCAGTGCTGTTAAACAAGCACGTGATTGTGCCTTCTGAGAATGAAGTCCGTGAGAATCCACCGTCGCGCTCGGCGAAATTGCGCGCTTTGGAGATGAGGTAGGGAGAGTATGGCCACGCTGGCGAATATTTTTAATTCTTTTGCGGGTGCAAAGGCTACAGCCGACGCAAGTCCCGCTGCCGTGGAACGCTCCGACGCTTACAAGCTGCGGTCGATCCCCAACGAAGACGTATATCTGCATTTAAAGCGCATTGATAATTCGCGAGTGGTTCGGCAGCCCGATCCCGGTGCCTGCGCACGGGACTGGAAGCTGCTGGGTGGGGCCAGTATGGCCGCTGCCGCGGTGGTTGCCATTCTTCTGCCCAGCGCATGGGGCCTCATGGCAGGATATCAGCTCAGTAGTCTCCAGCAGGAACACCAGCGGCTTATGGGCGACCGAGCCCGGCTGGAGCTGGAAGAAGCGCGCCTCGTCAGCCCGGAACGTCTGCAGCAGCTTGCGGATGTGCAGAACTTCGTTGACCCGGCTCGCGAACGTACGGTGTATCTCCCCAAAGCAACAGACAACTCTCTGGCCCGTTTGAACGGCCGTTAGGAGCAATGCCTTGAAGGCGCGCGAAGAAGATCTGGCTCTCCCGAGACTCAGGCTCTTTACGCGCCTTTGTCTTGTCTGGGGAGGACTGATTGTCCTCCGTCTCATACACCTGCAGATCATCGGGCATGACGAGTACGCCCGGCAGGCGCAACAGCAGCAGGAACGTCAGATTGAGTTAAGAGCTCCCCGCGGTGTCATTCTCGACCGCAACGGGCAGCCGCTGGCGATGAGTGTGGCTGTTGACTCCGTGTGTGTGAATCCGCTGCGTGTGCCGGACGTGGCTTTCGCCTCAGAAATTCTGGCGCGCGTGCTGGATCTGGATGCTACCGATCTCAATCTGAAGATGACGGCTGCACAGGACGCAAAGAAAGGGTTCCTGTGGATCAAGCGAAAGATCTCGCTTGCCGAATCCGACCGTCTGCGCACGTATAACTTCGACTGGGTGGAGTTACGGCAGGAGAGCAGCCGCTATTATCCGAAGGGCGCGCTCGCAGCGCACGTGCTGGGCGGTGTGGACCACGAAGAGAAGGGCAACGGCGGTGTCGAGCGTTTCTTCGACAAGGACCTGACGGGCAAGCCTGGTCTGATGCGCACCACTTCCGATGTCCGGCAAAACGTCTTTGCCTCAAAGGTATTCTCCGACGCTCAGCCGGGCGCAACGTACACGCTGGCAATCGACGAACGTATTCAACTGGTAGCCGAGCGCGAACTGGCGAAGGCCGCGAAGGAACATGGCGCAAGCACGGGCAGCCTGGTCGCGATGGATCCGCGCACGGGCGATGTCGTGGCACTCGCCAACTATCCCAGCTACGATCCCAACATTCCACCTCAGGACGAGACGGGGGCGAAGGCTCGCATGAACCTTGCGGTGATGGCGCCTTTCGAACCGGGCTCGGTGTTCAAGGTCATCACGTTGTCTACGGCTCTTGAGACTACGAAGCTCACGCCGGAGACGCCGTTCTTTTGCGGCAACGGAGTGTTCACACTGTTCCGGCGCGTGATTCACGACGCGCACCCGCATGGCACGCTGCCGATGTACGAAGTACTGGCGCGGTCGAGCAATATTGGAGCGATCAAGATCGGCCTGGTAGCCGGCAACCAGAACCTCTATGACTACGTGAAGAAGTTCGGCTTCGGCGACCGCAGCGGCATCAGTCTTCCGGGTGAAGCGAAGGGCGTTGTACGCAAGCTGGAGCGCTGGATTCCGAGTTCTATCGGTTCCGTTGCCATGGGCCATGAGATCAGCACTACGGCAGTGCAGCTGGCGCGTGCCTGTTCGGTGATTGCCAACGGCGGCATGCTGATGAAGCCCCGCATGGTGGTGAAGGTATCGCGCAATGGCGAGCCTGCCCAGGAAGTCAAGCCTGAAGCGGAGCGCATCCTGCGTGCGGAAACGGCCAAGGAAATGCGCGTGATGATGCAGGGTGTTGTCGACCTTCCGCATGGCACGGGCAAGGCGGCGCGGCTGAAGGGCTACACGTCGGCTGGTAAGACGGGCTCGGCTCAGATCTACGACTTTGCCACCCGCAAGTACACGCATCGGTACAACGGATCGTGGATGGGCTTCGCTCCGGTCAACAATCCGGCGCTGGTGATCGCGGTGACGCTGAACAACACGTCGAAGTACGGTGGTGTGGTTGCGGCGCCGGTGTTCCATAACGTGATGACGGCCGCTCTGCGGCTGATGGATGTGCCCCGGGACAGGCTCGACGATGTGGGCGTGGGTGGAGTCGACGCAGAGCCGCTGAGCGATGCTTCGGATCCCGATCCGGATCAGCCACCCGTGCTGGATGAAGAAGAAGAGGCGGCGATGCTGATGGCGCGCAACAGCACCGCGAAGCCTGTTGGGCCGGAGCTTCCGCCGTCACTCGCCGCGCTGGCCGCGGCCGCTCCCAGGGGACCCAAAGCGCCGGACTTCCGGGGCAAGACCAAACGCGATGTGATCGCGGCATCAATGGAGACTGGTGTGCGCGTCGAGATGAAGGGGCTGGGCGTGGCAAGGCGTCAGGCGCCTGCTCCCGGCGTCGTTATGCAACCAGGAGAGCGCGTCAGAGTGGTGTTCTCCCGATGATGCCGCCGATTCCCACAACGCATGTCATTCAAACAGTTCAGCTTCGTCCTGTTTTAAACAAGTTTTCCTCAGGGTGGGCGGCTATTCCACTCGCCGCCTGCCCATTTCTTATTTCCACCGCGCATGCCGTTGAAACAAAACGCCGTTGTGATGTTTTAAACATTTTTTCCACAGGCCGTGGATTCTGCAAAGTGCATCCGGCAGCATGGGGCAACTCGCTATGACTCTGGGCCAGCTTCTCGAAGGCTCGGGCGTAACGTCGTCTGTTCCTGCTGGAGCCGCACTCGAAGAGGTCCGCGGCATTGCGTACGACTCGAGGAAGGCCGGCCCAGGGTTCGTCTTTTTTGCGTTTCCGGGCGCCCGTACCGATGGACGGCAGTTCGCCGAATCCGCTGTGGAGAAGGGCGCACTGGCTGTGATCAGTGAATCGGCCGCACCGGACGGTTTCCCCGGTCTGTGGCTCACTGCAACGCAGGCACGGCAGACGCTTGCTACAGTGTCCGGACGCTTCTATAATCATCCGGATCGACACATTCACCTCTTCGGCATCACAGGTACCAACGGAAAGACAACCACCGGGTACCTGCTGGATTCCATATTCCGGCAGGCGGGCAAGACCACCGCGCTGGTCGGTACCATCGAGTACCGCCTCGCGGGCCGCACGTTGCCCGCGGTCAACACCACGCCCGAGTCCACCGACCTGTTCGCGCTCTTTGCCGAGTTGCGCGAACACGGTGGGACGCACGCGACGATGGAGGTTTCCTCCCACGCGCTGGCGCTCGGACGTGTCCATGCCATGGAGTTCCACACGGCGGTGTTCACGAATCTGACGAGGGATCACCTCGACTTCCACCGCACGATGGAGGAGTACTTCGCAGCCAAGCAACGTCTGTTCCTGATGGAAGGCGCTGCCGGGCCGCGATTCGCTGTCATCAACCATGACGGCGAGTGGGGCCGTTCGATACGAACAAAACCTGGTACGGAGGTTCTCTCATATGGTCTGGAAGCAGGCGCAGCGGCGCGTGCGGTTCGAATCGGTTCCGGATTTCAGGGGCTGCGTTTTGAAATTCAGTACGACAGCCACAGTTATCCGGTGGAATCGACTCTTGCCGGCAGGATCAATGTCTACAACATCCTGGCGGCGTGGTGCGGGGCCATCTCCGATGGGCTCTCGCCGGAGATAGCGGCCGAAGGGATCCGCGCTCTGCAAGCAGTTCCGGGCCGATTTGAGCGCGTTGACGAAGGCCAGCCTTTTCTGGTGGCCGTCGATTACGCACACACGGATGACGCGCTTCGCAACACCATTGCAACGGCCCGAGCCCTCACTTCGAAAGGCCGGGTGATTACGTTGTTCGGCTGTGGCGGCGACCGTGATCGCGCCAAGCGTCCGATGATGGGCGCTGCCGCTGCCGAGGCAAGTGACTTTGTGGTTCTGACGTCTGACAACCCGCGCTCTGAGAACCCGCTCGATATCATCAACGACGCGATGGTTGGGCTGCGGCGCTTCGACACGCCGCACATTGTTGAGCCTGACCGCGCCGCGGCCATCGACGCCGCGCTGCGCGAGGCTCGTGCCGGCGACGTGGTGATCCTGGCGGGCAAAGGCCACGAGAACTACCAGGTGCTGAAAGACCGCACCATCCACTTTGACGACCGCGAGACCGCCGTTGCTGTGCTTCGCCGTCTCGGCTACGGAAAGGCTGCTTGAAACTCTCGCTCCAGTTCGTTGCGCAGGCGATGGGAGCCTCGGCTTCCGGACTTACGGGAGAGGTGTCGAGGTACAGCATTGATTCGCGGACGGTGAAGCCTGGCGACCTCTTCATCGCCATCGTCGGCGACACGCACGATGGCCACACGTTTGTGGAAGAAGTGCTGGCGAAGGGTGCGGCTGCAGCGGTTGTGTCGCGAGATCTCGGGGAAGATCCCCGTCTGATCCGAGTCGACGAGACACTGCGCGCACTGCAGGCACTGGCGGCTGTAGCGCGGCGGCAGTGGGATGGACGCGTGGTTGGCGTCACGGGCAGCGCCGGTAAGACCAGCACTAAGGACATCATCGCTTCCATGCTGGAGCTCGATGGACCCGTTGGACGCACGCGCGGCAATTTCAATAATCACATTGGACTGCCGCTGTCAGTCCTCGGTATCCCGGACGAAGCACGCGTGGCGGTGCTGGAACTGGGAATGAACCACGCCGGCGAAATTCGACAGCTGGCTGAGATTGCGCGGCCCGATATTGCGGTGGTCACCAACGTGGGTCATGCACACATTGAGAACTTCGAAGACGGCATCGAAGGGATCGCGCTGGCCAAGCGGGAACTGGTGGAAGCGTTGCCGCAAGGTGGCGTCGCGGTTCTGAATTATGAGGATCCGCGAGTTCGCGCATTCGGTTCCATCCCTCGCGCGGAAACGGTATACTATGGGTTCTCCCCCGAAGCTGAAGTCCGCGCCGGGAATGTGGAACTGAACGAGAACGGTGTCCGTTTTCACGCTGGAAGCGCTCTGTTTGAGAGCGATCTGATCGGCAGGCACGCGGTTCTGAACATTCTGGCTGGTATTGCTGTAGCCAGAGTACTGGGTATTGATGAAGATCGACTTCCGGCAGTAGTGCGGTCCCTGCGCCCAGGTAAGATGCGCGGTGAGCTTCGAACCCACAACGGAATTCGTATCATCGACGATTGCTATAACTCCAATCCGGATGCACTTCGGACAATGGTCGAAGTGCTCCGCGATTTTCCGGCGCAGCGACATATCGCAGTGCTGGGGGAGATGCTCGAGCTCGGACACTGGTCTGAGTCCCTGCATCGCGAAGCAGGTTTTTTTGTCGCGCGATGCGGGATTTCTGTGCTTGTAGGGATACGCGGCGTGGCGGAGGCCCTCGTCAAGGGGGCAATAGAAGCCGGCCTGCAGAAGGACGCCGCGTACTTTTTCCCCGAACCCTGCGAAGCAGGTGAGTGGCTGCGAACCTTCGCCCTTCCCGGCGATACCATCTTGTTCAAAGGTTCGCGCGGAACCCATGTTGAAAAAGCCCTGGAGAAGTTCCTCGTCTGAGGAGGTCGCATTATGCTCTACTGGCTTCTCTACCAGGTCCTCTACGTCGTGTATGCGAAACAGTATCCGTTTCTCAGCCCGCTTCGTGTGTTCCAGTACGTCACGTTCCGCACAGCACTCGCCAGCCTGAGCGCGCTCTTCCTCAGCATCCTGATTGGGCCGTGGATGATTCGCAAGCTGCGCGAATTCAGCTTCGGCCAGTACATTCGCGAAGAAGGTCCGAAGTCGCACCAGAAAAAGGCAGGCACGCCGACCATGGGTGGCCTGCTGATTGTGGTGTCGATTATGGTGCCCACGCTGTTGTGGGCAGATCTGCGCAACCCCTATGTGTGGATCGCGCTGTTTGCGTTGCTGTCGTTCGGGGCCGTGGGCTTCTGGGACGACTACACCAAGATTGCGAAGAAGCAGAATCTGGGACTGACTTCGCGACAGAAATTCGGTGCGCAGGTGGGCTTCTGTCTCGCCATCGGCATGATGCTGCTGCGGCTGCACGCGTCGGGCTCTTATGACACGGCGATGAACGTGCCGTTCGTCAAGACGTTTCGTCCGGATCTGCTCATCACGAGTCTGCTGGGGAGTCCGTGGACGTACCCGCTTGCGTTTGTGTTTTTCTTCGCTTTCATGGTGCTTGTGATTGCGGGTTCGTCGAACGCGGTAAACCTGACGGATGGCCTCGACGGGCTTGCCATTGGTCTGATGATCATCGCCGCCGGTGCGATGACCGTACTGTCGTATGTCAGCAGCCACCGTGCGTTCGCTGAGTACCTTGAGGTTGGCCGGCTCTCCGGTGCGGCGGATCTCACGATTTTTTGCGGTGCCATGACCGGCGCGTCGATTGGGTTCCTTTGGTACAACGCGCACCCCGCGGAAGTGTTCATGGGCGACGTTGGTGCGTTGGCTTTGGGCGGCGCGCTGGGCGTGGTAGCGGTGCTGATCAAGCAGGAAATTCTGCTGTTGTTCATCGGCGGTGTCTATGTGCTGGAAGCGCTGTCGGTAATTCTGCAGGTGGGCAGCTACAAGCTTCGCGGCAAGCGCATTTTCAAGATGGCTCCGCTGCACCATCACTTTGAAGCGCTTGGCTGGCAGGAATCGAAAGTGATCACGCGATTCTGGATCGCTGGTCTTGTATTGGCGCTGTTCGCGCTGACCACACTGAAACTGCGATGAAGTACGAAGTTGCGGGCAAAATAGTTCTCGTCGCCGGCATGGGCAAGTCGGGCACCGGTGCCGCGGAACTCCTGCGAAAGCGCGGGGCTGAGGTGCGTTTAACGGATTCGAAGCCTGGTGAAGGCGTGCTGCCGCAGAGCGTGGAGACGTTCACCGCGGTCGATCTCATCGTGCTCAGCCCCGGTGTGCCAACCGACATTCCGGAAGTTCTCGCGGCCCGTGAGCGCAGCATCCCCGTTATCGGCGAAGTGGAGTTGGCGAGCTACTGGCTGAAGGGGCCTGTGATCGGCATCACTGGCTCCAACGGCAAGACCACAACCACTGCGATGACGGGTCATATTCTGCACGAAGCCGGGGTCGCGTGTCAGGTGGGCGGCAACATAGGCACTGCGCCGACCGCGATGATCGACAGTTCGCGTGACGGTCAATGGAACGTGCTGGAACTCTCCAGCTTTCAGCTTGAGACGATTGACGAATTTCACGCCAACATCGCCGCGGGACTGAATCTGACGCCGGATCATCTGGACCGTCATGGCTCCTTGGAGAACTACGCGAATGCGAAAGCGCGTTTGTTCGACACGCAACGTCCGGGTTCGTTCGCGGTGTTGAACGCCGACGATGAGACCACCACGTCATGGGCGAAGCGCACGCCGGCCGAGGTTCACTGGTTCAGCCGTCTGCGGCAAGTGGAGCCAGGGATGTGGGTGGAGGACGGTGCACTGGTGTTGAATGGCGATCCGCTGATGCCTGTGTCCGGTATCCCGCTGATGGGCGCGCACAACGTGGAGAACGCGATGGCGGCCGCAGTCGCGGCACGGCTGGCGGGGGCGAGTCTCGAAGGAATTGTACGCGGCGTCCGTTCGTTCCCCGGAGTGGAACATCGCATTGAGTTCGTGCTGGAGCGCAACGGCGTGCGGTTCTACAACGATTCGAAAGCAACGAATGTCGACGCGACGGAGAAAGCAATCGATGCATTCGCCGGCGACCTGTGGATCATACTCGGCGGAAAGGACAAGGGCAGCGATTACACAACGCTGCGTGACAAGCTCGCGGACAAGGCGAAGTGCATTCTGCTGATTGGAGCGGCTGCTCCGAAGATTGCTGCGCAACTACGCGGGCTGCCGCTGCTTCCTGTCGAGACCATAGAGAACGCGGTCAGCCATGCGTCGGCGTACGCGACGGCTGGTGACACGGTGCTGCTGGCACCGGCATGTGCCAGCTTCGATCAGTTCCAGAGCTACGAGCATCGCGGGCGGGTCTTCAAACAACTGGTGAGGAATTTGTAGTATGGCCCAACAGGAAAGAACGGACTGGATTCTGCTGTTCACCACGGTGGCGATGGTTGTGTTCGGCCTCGCCGTGGTAACCAGCGCGTCGTCCGTGATGGCCGAGCTGAAGTTCAAGTCGTCGTATTACTTCGTGAGCCGGCAGGCCATCTGGGCTGTGCTTTCTTTCATTATGCTGATGTGGTTCAAGCACACTGACTACCGTCGACTAAACAAGCCGGTGTTTGCGTTTGCTCCGCTCGGCATTATTACGTCGATGATTGTGATCGCGTGGTTCGCCGACCCGATGCGGCATCGCTGGTTATCGCTTGGTGCGCTGGGACGGTTGCAGCCATCGGAGTTCGCCAAACCAGCGCTGATTGTGTTCCTGGCCTGGTTTATCGCCCTGCGCCTTCGGGCGATTAATCATCACAAGACGCTGGCTCCGGCACTGCTGGCGTCGGGCGCGCTCGGGGCCGCGGTGATTGTCGCCGACCTTGGCACCGCACTGGTGCTGATCTGCACGGTGTTTGTGTTGTTCTTCATTGCCGGTCTGGAGAAGAAGCTGTTGTTTGGTGCCGCCGCTCTCGGGCTGCTGCTGCTCTTTGTGGCGATTGCCGCGAAGCCGTACCGACTGGCGCGTGTGGCGGGCAAGTTCGATCCTGAGTTTCGGCTCGTCGACAAGATCAGTCCGGACGGCTGGCTGCGCGAGTACATCCGCAGCTCGCTGGCGACGCGCGATCCGGGCTATCAGGCGCGGCAGTCGCGCATTGCGGTTGGTGCGGGAGGCGTGCTCGGAGTGGGCCTGGCGCAGGGCCGGCAAAAACTGCTGTACCTCCCGGAAGCGCACACTGACTTCATCTATGCGGTGGTCGGTGAAGAGCTTGGAATGTGGGGCTGCACGGGTGTGCTGGGGGCGTTCTTCGTTTTGCTCTGGCGAGGGCTTCGTCTGTTCTTTATTGCGCCGGATGATTTCGGACGTTATCTCGCTCTGGGCGTTACGGTCTGCATCGTGATCCAGGCGCTGATGAACATGAGTGTGGTGCTGGATATGGGGCCGACCAAGGGCATTCCACTTCCGATGATTAGTTATGGCGGGAGTTCGCTGATGAGCACTCTCATCCTGCTTGGCATGCTGCTGAGCGTTAGTGAGAACTCTCGATGCAATTCGTGATGGCGGGTGGCGGCACAGGCGGGCACGTGATTCCCGCCCTCGCCGTTGCCGGTGAGTTGAAACGCCGTGGGCACACGCCCGTCTTCTTCGGTACACGAACTGGATATGAAGCGCGGTTGGTTCCGGCGGCTGGTTTCGCGATTGAGTTTATCGATATAGGCGGGCTGAACCGGGTCGGCCTGGCACAGATTTTACGCACGATGTGGCTGCTGCCCGCCAGCACTCTTCGTTGCTGGATGTGGATGGGAAAGCACCGGCCGGGAGCGGTTTTCAGCATGGGTGGTTACGTGGCAGGACCTGTCGTTATCGCGGCGTTGCTTCGGGGCATACCTTTGGTTGCCATGGAGCCGAATGCTGTTCCGGGCCTGACCAATCGCAAAGCGGCTCGGTGGACGGCTGCCGCTCTGATCAATTTCGAAGAGACTTCTCGTTACTTTCCGGAGGGACGCTCGGTGCTCGCCGGTGTGCCGGTGCGGCAGGCGTTTTTCGATCGGGCGCCGGCGCGGCAGGAAGCGGGCAGGCCTTTCACTGTGTTGATCACCGGTGGGAGTCAGGGCTCGCGAACGTTGAACCATGCGGGACGCGACAGCTGGCCGTTGTTTGAGAAGGCGGGAGTGCCGGTTAGCATTCTGCATCAGGCGGGACGAAACAATGTGAGTTCGCTGGGCAGCGCTCCGCGTTTTGTGCAACTCACCGAGTTCATTCAGGACATGCCATCGGCGTTCGCCGAAGCGGACCTGATTGTGTCGCGAGCCGGTGCTTCCACTGTTTCGGAACTGGCGGCCGCGGGCAAACCCGCCGTGCTGGTGCCGTTCCCGTTTGCCGCGGACGACCACCAGCGGCGCAACGCAGAAGCCATGGTTCGAGCCGGCGCGGCTCGCATGGTGGACGACAAAGAGATGAATGGAAAGCGTTTGTTCGACGAAGTGTGGAGGCTGATGCAGTCGCCTGCCGAACTTGGCGGCATGGCCGAAGCGGCGCGTCGAATGGCGAAGCCCGGAGCCGCGGCGCGCGCAGCCGATGTTCTCGAAAAAGTGGCCACGAAATCGCATTGACACAGACCACGAAAGCCGAAACAATATTCTAAGCAAATGTTTTTTAAGCCTCAGCAGCTTCACTTCACCGGAATCGGTGGCATCGGGATGAGCGGGATCGCCGAAATCCTGCTGAACCTCGGCTACCAGATTTCCGGCTCGGATTTGAAGCTCAGCCCCATCACCGAACGCCTCGCCTCCCTCGGCGCTCAGGTGTATGAAGGGCACGCGGCTTCAAACGTCGGCGGCGCGAAGGCGCTGGTGGTCAGTTCCGCTGTCGATGAATCGAATCCGGAGGTGCAGGAGGCGCGACGCATTGGCATTCCCGTGATTCCTCGAGGCGAACTGCTGGCCGAGCTGATGCGCCTGAAGTTCGGTATTGCGGTCGCGGGCAGCCATGGCAAAACGTCGACCACATCCATGGTCGCGACGATTCTGAATCACGCAGGCCTCGATCCCACGGTGGTTGTCGGCGGACGCGTCAGCACGATGGGCGGGTCGAACGCGCGGCTGGGAGCGAGCCAGTTTCTTGTGGTGGAGTCCGATGAGAGCGACGGATCGTTCCTCAAGCTGTCGCCAATTCTCGCTGTCGTCACCAACATTGACCGCGAGCATCTGGACCACTATACCGGCGGCATCGACGAAATCGAAACCGCGTTTACGGACTTCGTCAACAAGGTGCCATTCTACGGCGCGGTGATTGTGTGTCTGGATGACCAGCATGTGCAGCAGATACTGCCGCGTATTCGGCGGCGTGTGATCACATACGGGCTCGGCGCGCAGACCATGCTCACCATTACGGGCACCACGTGCGGTCACCTTTCCAGCGACTTTACGCTGCGGTTCCGCGGTGAGGATTTGGGTTCGTTTCGTATTCAGGTCCCAGGCGCGCATAACGTGCTGAATGCCGCCGCAGCCGTTGCCGTCGCGATGGAGCTCGGCGTCGACATCGAGAAGATTCGGGCGGGGCTGGCGGAGTACCGCGGCGTCGACAGGCGTTTCCAGCAGCGTGGCACAGAAAAGGGAGTGACCGTCATTGACGATTACGGCCATCACCCGACTGAGGTTCGTGCGACGTTGTCAGCCGCGCGGGACTGCAAGTTCGGCCGCATCCTTGCCATCTTCCAGCCGCACCGATACACGCGCACCATGCATCTGATGGACGATTTTGCGCGCGCATTCCATGACGCTGACATGGTGTTTGTGCTCGACATCTATGCTGCTTCGGAGAAGCCGATTGAGGGTGTCACGGCGCAGGCTCTGGTGGATCGGATGAAAGCGTTCGGCCACCGCGGCGCGGAGTATTGCGGGTCGATTGATAACGCTGTGGACGCGGTGATTGCCAATGCGCGGGAAGGCGACGTGATCCTCACGCTGGGCGCCGGCAATGTGTGGCAGGCTGGCGACCGCATTCTCAGCCGTCTGCGAGAGGGGATCAGCTAATGGCTCGCCGTTCCGCGTCCTCCACATCCGCCACCGCGGTCGCGCTGCCTGTTCCGAACACGGGCGCATTCGCGCGGGTCCTGCAGTTCATGCAGACCGCGTTCACGTGGGCTTTCGGCATCACTGCCATAGTCTGCGGGATCTGGGGTGTGGTCGCGCTGGAGCAGTTGATCATCAACGACAAGCGTTTTGAACTGGCTGGTCCGCCCGAGCCCGGCGTCGAGAGTGAGCACTTCACTATCGCCGGAGCCAGGCACGCCTCGGAGCAACAGATCACGGATTTGTTTCTGCGTGATTTCGGCCGCAGCATCTATCTCTGTCCCATCGCGGAACGCCGCCGGCGACTGCTGAGCATCGACTGGGTGCAGGACGCCACGGTAAGCCGCATCTGGCCGAATCGACTGGTGGTGCGGATCAGAGAGCGTCAGCCTGTTGCGGTGGTTCAGGTGCCCGGGCCCGACGGTACCACGCTCTACAATCTGGTGGACGCCGATGCGGTGATGCTGGATCCGCGCCGTGCGTCGCGACTGGCGCTGCCGGTGCTCAACGGCATTTTGCCGACCGATAAAGAATCTGTGCGGCGTGATCGCGTGAAGCGTTTTCTGCGTCTGCAAACCGAGCTCGGCTCCGTAATGGAGCACATCTCTGAGGTCGACGTGACGGAGCCTGATAATCTGCGCGTCGTCTATGCCATTGAAGGAAGAGCCCTGACGCTGATGCTGGGGAACCAGAAGTTTCTCGAGCGCTTCCAGAACTTCACCGACAACTACAGCGAAATCAAGAAGCGTCTCGGCAACGCGACCGTACTTGATCTGCGCCTCAAAGACCGCATTACGGCGGTTGCATCCGAGGAGTCAGAGTAATGAACAGCGCTCGTCTGGCAGTGGGACTGGACGTTGGCAGCTCACGCACGCGTTGTGCGGTGGGCATATTGGAAGACGATCAGTTCCGCTACATCGGCCACGCCGAACAACCATCCGCGGGTTGGGTAAAGGGACGCCTGTCGGACGCCGGAGCGGTCTCCGAGGTGATTCGCAAGACGATCGCCGAGGTTGAGAAGCGCGCCGGTATTTCCATCGACTCTGCCACAGTGGGTATGGGCGGCGCCACGATTGAAGGCTCGAACACCCGGGGTCTGTATGAGTTTGGGCGTCGCCGCGATATCGATTCCAGCGACCTGACGTATGCTGTCGAGCTTGCGTCGAAGATCCGGCTGCAGGAGGATCGCGAAGTACTTCAGGTTGCGCCGCAGGACTTCACTGTCGATGGCCGCGCCGGCTTCCGTAATCCACGGGGCGTGCCCTGCGCACGGCTCGAAGCGAACGTGCATGTGATCACCGCATCGCGTACGGAGCACCAGACGCTGATCAATGCGGTGCACCATGCGTGGATCGCGGTGGAAGACACGATGTTTGAACCCGCGGCTGCCGCGTATGCGGCGGTGCTCCCTGAAGACCGTGCGCGCGGCGTGGCGGTCATCGACATCGGCGCGCACTCGACGGACCTTGTGGTGTACGACGGCGATGCCATGCTGCGCGCAAGCAGCGTGCAGGTCTGCGGCGATTTCTTCACGGGCGACGTTGCGTTCGGCATGACGGTTTCGTTCGAGGATGCGGAAGCGTTGAAGCGCGAGTATGGCTGTGCGATTCTCGGGCTCACGGCCGACAGCAGTCTGATCGAGATTCCGTCGCAGGAAGGGCGCGCTCCGCGGGAAGCGCCACGCCGTGTGCTCAACGACATTCTGGAAGCGCGTGCCGAGGAACTATTCCTGTATGTGCGCAACGAACTTGCGCGCGTCGGCATGGACCAGCATTTGATGGAAGGCATCATCCTGACCGGCGGTGGCGCAATGTTGAACGGCATGTGCGACATGGCGGAGAAGGTTGTCAACTGTCCTGCGCGCAATGGCCTGCCGGTCGGCATAGCCGGCTGGCCGGATGAGATTAACGACGCCGCGTGGTGCGTGGCGGCCGGCCTTGCCATGTATTCGGCGAAGCTGAAAACGCGCCGGGAATTTAAAAGGATCGTACCCGGGCTGGTAGGCCTGGTTCTGCGTTAGGAGGCTCTCATGGCAGACGCGAAGAAAGACACACTGCGTTTTGAGGTTCAGGAAGAAGACCTCATACCAGGCACCCGCATCAAGGTAATTGGCGTCGGCGGCGGCGGCGGAAACGCTGTTGCCCGCATGATGAGCGAAGGGCTCACCGGCGTCGAGTTTCACGTTCTCAACACGGACATCCAGGCGCTCAATGCGTCGCCTGTCCCGAACAAACTCGCGATTGGCCGCAAGGTGACCAATGGACTTGGCGCTGGCGCCGATGCGTCCATCGGACGGCTTGCCGCGCTGGAAGACACCGAGAAGATTATTGAACTGCTGGACGGCGCCGATATGGTGTTCGTCACGGCGGGGCTTGGCGGCGGTACGGGCACGGGTGCTGCGCCCGTAATCGCGGCGCTTGCGAAGGAACTCAACGCGCTCACCATTGCGGTGGTGACGAAGCCGTTCGCCTTCGAAGGTCCGCGTCGCATGAAGGCTGCTGAGAAGGGTCTCGCCGACCTTGCGGCCAGTGTCGATACGGTGATCACAATTCCTAATGAGAAGCTGCTGCATCTGGTTCCCAAAGGCACCAGCTTTGTGCACGCCTTCCGCACCGCCGACGACATCCTGCGTCAGGCAGTGCAGGGCATCGCCGACATCATCGTCACGCCCGGCCTGATCAACCGCGACTTCTCCGACATCAGGTCGATCATGCTCGGCATGGGCCACGCGATGATGGGCTCGGCCAGCGCGCGTGGTGAGAATGCACTGGTGGAGGCGGCTAAGGCCGCTATCGCGAGTCCGCTGCTGGATGAGGGTGGAGTTCGTGGCGCCCGCGCCATGCTGATCAATATCACCGGCTCGAGCGAGATGAGTCTCCACGATGTGAACGATGCGTGCGAAGTGATTCGCCAGGCTGCCGAGTACGACGATGTGCAGATCAACTTCGGCATCGTGGTGAACGAATCCCTCGCCGATGAAGTTCGACTGTCTGTAATTGCGACTGGCTTCCCACGGCCGGGCAGTACTGCCGACCGCCGTGTGGATCCGGTGGTGGTCGCAGAGCCCGAGCCAGTACACGCAGCAGCGCCGGAACCGGAACCCGTGAATGTTACCAACGGCGCGCCGGCTCCCCCGGACGGTCGCGACGACATCGAAATGCCTGCGTTCCTGCGCCGCGAACGTCGCCTGTTTCAGTAGTGTTTCCCCGCAAAGGGACAGCCTGATATGCTGTCCCTTTACTCCGCGCCTCCCGCAACATGCTCCTCGAGCTTAAAGAAATTCAAAAGCGCTTCGGTGGCGTCACCGCGCTGCGCAACGCCAACCTGACTGTGAATGCGGGTGAAGTGCATCTGCTCATGGGCGAGAACGGAGCGGGCAAGTCGACGCTGATGAAGTGCGTGGCGGGCATGCAGTCGCCGGATGGAGGCCAGATCGTCTGGCGCGGTCAACCGGTCACATTAGGGTCGCCCGCGGAGGCGTCGCGACACGGAATCGCGATGGTGCATCAGGAATGCCTGCTCGCGCAGCACCTGTCTGTCGCTGAAAACATCTACCTCGGCCGCGAGCCTCACAATGCTTTCGGGCTCGTCAGCCGTCGGCGGATGGAAGTGGAAACGCAGCGCATCATCGACGAACACAAGTTCCCGCTGAACCCCGCGTGGATTGTGCGCAACCTGAGTCCTGCGCAGAAGCAACTCGTCGAAATCTGCCGGGCAGTGACGCATGGCTCCAGTCTGCTTATTTTCGACGAGCCAACTTCGTCACTCTCTGAGAGCGAGACGCACGAGGTCTTCCGCATTGTTCAGGAGTTGAAGCAGAAGGGCATGGGCGTGATTTACATCACCCACCGGCTGGACGAATTGCGGTCGGTGGGCGATCGTGTGACTGTGCTGCGCGATGGTGAGACGGTGCACTCCGGACCGCTCTCCGAACTCACGCGGGAAGGTCTCATTCGTCATATGGTGGGCCGCGAAATTGCAGCGTTGTACCAGCGGGATATTGTGCCTCCAGGGCAGGAATTGCTTCGTGTGCACAACCTGTCGCGCAAGGGCGTGCTCAAGGACATTTCCTTCTCGATTCGGTCCGGTGAGATTGTGGGGATGGCAGGGCTGATCGGCGCGGGCCGCACGGAACTATGCCGCGCGATCTTCGGCCTCGATCCCATCGACAGCGGGCAGATCTGGGTGGGCGACAGGCCGGCCCGTATTCACTCACCGCGTGACGCCGTGCAGGCAGGCATCGCGCTGATCCCTGAGGATCGCGGACGAGACGGACTGGCACGAACTCCCGGTGAATTACAACGTCAATATGGCGAGCCTCGGTCATGTGTCGAACTACGGCTTTCTCCGGCACGCCGCCGCGGGAGCCGTGACTAACGACTACATCGGCCGACTGCGCATCAAGTGCTCCGGACCCGACCAGAAAGCAGGACGGCTCAGCGGTGGGAATCAGCAGAAAGTTGTCATTGCAAAGTGGTTGGCTCGCGGCGCCAAAGTGTTCCTGTTTGACGAGCCAACGCGTGGGATCGATATCGGTGCAAAGAAGGAAGTGTTTGAGGTGATGGACTCTCTCGCGCGCTCCGGCGCTGCCATCCTGATGGTGAGCTCGGAACTCCCCGAGTTGCTTCAGGTTCCCGATCGAGTGCTGGTGATGCGGCAGGGCCACATCGCCGGCGAACTCTCGCACAACCCGAGCCAGGAAGACATCATGCGACTAGCGGCGCACGAGGAGAAGGTGCAGTGATCCAGCGCCTCCTGCCGTTTCTGACGTTGATTGTTCTCTTTGTTGGACTGTCAATCGCCTCGCCGCACTTTCTGACGAACACCAATCTGTCGAGCGTGGTGCGCCAGACCGCGGTCATCAACATCATGGCGCTCGGCATGACGATGATCATCGTGTCCGGTGGCATCGACCTTTCCGTCGGCGCGATTCTTGCGCTCTCAGGACTGATCGGCACGATGGCGATGGAAGCGGGTCAGCCAATTCCAGTTGCAATCGTGATCGGCCTGCTTACCGGCGGCGCCTGCGGCCTGGTGAACGGCTTCCTGATCACCAGGTTGAGGATCAACCCGTTCATCGTGACGCTCGGCACTCTGGGCATTATCAGAGGCGTCACGCTGATCATCTCTAACGGGCTTCCGGTGCACAACATTCCGAAGGCGTATTCGTTCCTGGGCGAGGGCAATTTGCTTGGCGTGCCATTCGTGTTGTGGATACTCCTGTTGTGCGCTCTTGCTGTGCATGTGATTATGGAGCACACCAAACTCGGCCGCTATGCGTTTGCGATCGGCAGCAATCCGGATGCGGCCTGGTATGCGGGTATCCCGGTGGGCTTCCACACCACAGCTGTTTACGCGATCGGTGGGCTGCTCACTGGTCTTTCCGGAATGATCGAAGCGTCTCGTCTGATGACTGGTCAGCCGACCGCGGGTCAGGGCTATGAACTGCAGGCCATCGCTGCCGTCGTGATCGGCGGAGGCAGTCTGCGCGGCGGTGAAGGCAGCGTGGTTGGGACACTGGTTGGCGCGTTCATTATGGGGCTGTTGTCGAACGGCAGCGACCTGCTCGGCATCAGCCCGTACCTGCAGCAGGCCATCATCGGCGGCGTCATTATCCTTGCGGTCACGTTCGACGAACTGCGCAAGCGCAAGATCGCCACATAGGAGCGAAACTGCCACCTAAGGATAGGGAGGCGTAGAATCGGATCAGATGCTCAGACAGGTATACATCGACAATTACAGGTGCTTTGTCAACTTTACGATAGATCTCGAGCGGGAGCAGTTAATCCTCGGTGGCAACGGAACCGGTAAGTCCAGCTTTGTTGACTGTCTGAGCGATTTGAAGTCGCTGTTGGATGGCAAAGACATTCAAGTTCTTTTTCCGGCAACCACGCGCACGCGATGGCAAAATCTAAATCAACAGATATTTGAGCTTCATGCAACATTGGCTGGCAGCGACTATACGTTTCGGCTCGAACTGGACAGTTGGGGGGCGCGACCACCAAAAACCCGAATCAAGCGAGAGTTGGTGATGTGTGATGGCCAGATTCTGTTTGAGTTCTCCGTAGGCGAAGTGCATCTTTACAACGACCGAGCGGAGCACAAAGTCACGTATGAATTCGATTGGTTTCGTTCCGCACTTGCCACAATACAGCAAAGGCACGACAACACACGCTTGTGGGCCTTCCGAGTGTGGCTGGACAATCTGCACTGCTTGCGATTGAACCCGGCAAACTTCTCGGACGAGGCCGACACGGAAGATCCCTTCCCATCGATAGACTTCTCGAACTTTACGGCCTGGTATCGCTACGTTGCGCAGGAACGCGGGGACGCTCAGGGACGCCTTCAGCAACTTATACGAGCAGCGATTCCAGGTCTGGAGTCGTTGGATTTGCGTTCGAAAGGAACTCAACGAAAGTTGTCTGCTCGTTTCCGCTCTTCTGAAGCCAGTTCCTCCTTCGAGATTAGCTTCGAAGACCTTTCTGATGGACAGCGAGTTCTCATTTGCCTGTATGCTGTGCTGGCATTCCTTGTTGCTCGCGATTCAATCATTCTCCTGGATGAACCGGACAACTTTTTGGCAATCTCAGAGATCCAGCCCTGGGTATCTGCACTTCGAGAGGAATCATCAGACACTGATTGCCAGGTTCTCTTCATTTCGCACAATTCCGAAATTATCAATTACATGGCGACCGATGCGGGAGTGGTGTTTCGACGTGAGGGCATTGGGCCTGTCCGGGTTGCTCGCTGGCGCAGCGGGGTGGACTCCTTGTCACCAGCGGAGGCAATGGCGCGTGGATGGGTCCTGGATGAGTAGTCGAATCGCGAAGATCATCCTGCTGGTGGAAGACCGGCGACACGATAGCCTCCTCAGAAAGTTCCTTCGACGAGCGGGGTACGACTTAACAGGGCTTCGTACGCAAATGGTAAACGGAAAAGGATCAGGCGAGATGTATGTTCGCGAGCGATATGCTGCCGAGGTGCGTGCAATACGCGACCAACTCACTCGAACCAGAGCTTCATTAATCGTCATGATCGATGCCGATACACACACTACTGCAGACAGGCGAGGACAGTTGGAGCGGGCTCTGCGTGATGCTGACATGGAGCCGAGAAAGGAAAGCGAGCCGATCCTCGGCATAGTACCTCGCCGCCACGTAGAAACGTGGATCCTGAATCTTTGCGGCGACCCTACCGACGAACAAACGAACTATCGCTATGACCACAGAGTCAATGAAGAGAGGATCAAGCAGGCGGCGAAGAGTCTCTGGGACTGGTCAAGGCCCAACTCCGTTCCACCCTCCATCTGCGTAGCCTCGTTAGCCGAGTCTATTCAGGAATTGTCGCGGCTGCCGCCGCCCTAACGTTCCGCTTCGATCTCGTACCACGGAGTGTCGGATGCCAGCGAGAATCGGAAGCCTCCATCGACGCGCTCCGCATCCACTGTCGACACGCGTTCCCCTTTGCCATTGAGCACGTGGACGCGCAGTGACGATGCGAGTGTACGAAGGGTCAGAGTGCCGTCGACGCGCTCCATGTACGTTGGGCGCGAGCCGCCGTTCAGGTCGCCGGACGGTTTCGCCTGCCGGGTGTCAGGCTCCAGCGTGAACCAGTCCGTTGTGCCGGGGTATTTCACGATCGCCTGCGGCCGGCTGGTGGAAACACCGGGCTGTGTTCGCAGTGAGAACCCGGGGTTGGTGAGGAGCATGCGCGTGCTCTCTTCCAGCGGCTTGCCGTCGAGCGCGTTCAGCAGCAGCGATACGAACCCGCGCGCCGAAGCTCCCAATTCAAAGTCGATGGCGCCCGCTGTAATCCTGCGACGGCCGACGAACCCGTACACACCGGCTGCGTGCGCCGCATGAATGGTCCACACACGCCCTTCCATATCGTAGGTGAACTCGCCGGTATCGGAAGCGTATGGTCCTTTGCCTGCGGATCGCGGCTCGAACGTTTCCGACTCCCTGACCGCAGCTATTCGAACCGGATGCTGGAAGGCAACCGCGGGATCGAGTCCGTAGACCCCGCTGAGAAATCCCGCCACAGCGCCATTGCGTCGCTCGCGACCCGCACGCAGGCGCGCTTCCTGCGACAAGGGCACCTCGACCGGCATCAGACCTTCGCGAATTACACCCGAGCGGAACAGCCATGCCGACTGCCCGAAGTTCACCCACTTGGTCCAGTCGCCATTGAGGTTGAAGCCGTTGGGCACGCCGTCATCCCAGCCACGGCCGTGGGAGTACGCGAAGTGCATCAAAGCGTCCCAGCCTTGAAAGGCCGCAAACACGGCAAGGGGCACATCTGTTTCGGCGGCGTAGGTGTTTGGCCATGGCTGATTCAACTCGCTGACTGTAAATGGCCGGCCGGCCTGACGTGTCGCCGCCATGTTCAGGAAGGCTGTCGCTCCACCGCCGATATTCGATGTATCGCGGAAGCGCCAGTCTCGCCCATCCCACGCGACGTTCGGGAAATTGTAGTGGTCGACGTAGTAGTGGTTGTCCTGGTAGTCGAGCCCGCCGTGCGAATCGTAGTTCAGCACGCCGCCAAACCCGACCTGCGATCCAGTGACGGGAACCAGGTGATCGGTCGATTCGCGCACCGCGCGAAGCATGGTGTTCAGATACGCGCGGTCGCGGTCCACCATGTAGAGCAGATAGTCGTTCGTGCGCCCTGTGGTCGACACCTCGGTGCTGGATGGCAGAGACAGGTTTCGTGCTTCCAGGGACTCCGATGTATCGAGCCCACGTTTGCCTCCGGTGGACAAACGCCAGCCGCGGACATACAGGGGCGCACCTACGCGCTCAATGGAAATGGCGAAGCGTCCGATTTTGTCCATGGCAAACTGCGGCGTCACCACCATGCGGAATTTCTGCCAGTTCGATGTTACGGACACGGTTTGTCCGGTGGCTGTGCGCCACGGAGAAACGTCCTGCTTCACGTCCCAGAGGACTGGCCTCGAAACACCCTCGGGCACGTCGGCACGCATTTCAATCTCAGCGATATAAGAGCGCCCTTCGTCGACGGAGAAGCCGACCTGCTTAATGATGACCGTCGTCGACGAGGCGGGGGCTTCCAGCCGCATGGAACTGCCATCCACGTTCATGCTGAGCGGAACACGCCCGCCGTTCTCCACGCGCCAGTCGTAGAGCAGCATGTCGCTGCCATCGGGTTCGGTCGCGCCCCATGCCTCCCGCAACGCGTCCGACGAGTCGTACTTCGCGACAAGAAAATCGTTCCACTTCTGATGGAAGATATCGCGATACTCGCCCTTCAAATACGGCTCCAGCTGACTGGTCTGCCAGTGGTAAATGATGGAGCTTTCATTGTTGATCTCCACCATTGCGAGCGCCGGATCGTCCTTCAGCGCTAACGCGTCTATGACCTTGCGTGTGTACTCGGTCTGCAACTCGATGAGCCTTGGGTGGATCATGTGGACGGGCTTGCTCTGCGTCGGAAATGGAGACAGTTCCGGTACGCCATCCACCGAGGGGCGGAACACATAGCCGACCTTCAGATTCAGATTGACGTAGATGCCTTCCTGCCTCATCGCGTCGATGAAGCGGCGCAGGCGCTCCACTGCGATGGGGTTGAGCGTGGGGTACGGACCTGTGGTCAGCAGACTCCCTGCGTTGGCCGGGTTGTTGTCGGGAGACGAGTCCATGTGATGCAGACGAACCAGATTCACGCCGAGCCTTCGCAGCCGCTTTGCAACGCGGGGCGCATCCGCCTCGGCAGGGAAATTAGCACCGAATGCCAGATTCACACCCCAGAAACGCACGCGCGCATCGTCGCTGGTGTTTGGCGTCAGGTCGGGGCCGACCACATGAAACGCACCGTCGCGAACAAACACGCGGTCCACGGCGGTAATCGGATGGTTCAGGAAGCTGAAATCGGGCGCCCCGCGGAGAGCGTCCTGGTCTACCGCAAACGGGTAGAGCTGCTGGGCGACCGCTGCCGTGGCGACCAACGTAAGAAGCAGGATGTATCGCACAAAAGTTCCTTGCTTCGATTCTATCCGCACCCGCCGGCTCTGATATGATCCACACAGATCCCGAAGGAGTTTCACATGAAGATGGAAGTCAGCCGCCGGCACCTGATCGGCGGATCTCTCGCCGCGGTCGCGGGCCTCAGCGCCGCCTCCGCCGCGTCGAAAGCCGAGGACGAAAGCGGCTTCAAACTGGGCGTAGCCAGCTACTCTTTCCGCAAACTTTCGCGCGCCGACGCAATCAAAGCGATGGAAGCGCTGAAATGCAGCTATATCAACATCAAGGATTTCCATGCGTCGATGAAGTCGACGCCGGCGGAACTGGAGCAGGCCCGTAAGGACTTTGAGAATGCCGGGATCAAGATTCTCGGCGTCGGCAACATCACGCTGAACAAGCCGGACGAGGGCGAGATCCGCAAGGCGTTCGATTACGCGAAAGCACTGAACGCGCCGGTGATGGTGATGGCTCCCACCGCTCAGACCGTGCCGATGATTGAGAAGTTCGTCAAGGAATACAACATCAAGGCTGCAATCCACAACCACGGTCCCGAGGACAAGAATTTCCCCGCGCCAGCCGATGTGTTGAAGGCCGTCAAGGGCATGGATGAGCGGATGGGCCTGTGCGTCGACATCGGCCACACCTCGCGCGCCAAAACGAATCCGCTGGAAGGCATCAGGCAGGCGGGCAGGCGCCTGCATGACATCCACATGAAGGACCTTGCGGATGGCATGAATAAGGACTCGCAGGTGGAGGTCGGCGACGGTGTGATGCCGGTCGCCGAGATCTTCCGTTATCTGCAGAAAGTCGGCTACAAGGGTGGCGCGATGCTGGAGTACGAGATCAAGGCCGATGCTCCGATACCCGGCATGATCAAGAGCTTCGCTTACATGCGCGGCGTGCTTGCAGGTCTGAAAGCTTAGTCAGTTTCTCTTCACCGCATTGCGGCCCGCCATCAAAACGGGCCGCAATCGCCTCTTGCAATTCCCTCCAAATCCAGGCATAATCTTCCAGAGAGCAGTTGTGCTCCTGGATCTCCAATGAAGATGAATACAACCACCACGGTCCCTGTCACGAACGCGCTGTTCGTCGACGTCGATCCGTCCGCCGTATTCAGTTTCACGGCTCCGGTCAACGTAGTCATTATCAGCTAACGTTCCTTTCTGACCGGGCCGCATAAGCCCACAAGCAACGTAGTTTAAAACCTGATCCCTAACCGGATTTGTGTCTCCTTTTCCAAACTTTATCAAGGAGTGCTGTATGGCTAACCTCGCCATTACACAGGAAAAACACAGCGTCTTCGAATCGCTTAAAGAAGCGATTCGTGGATCGCACCAGGACTTTACGGAAGGCTCCGTCAGTCGAGCCATCTTTTTATTAGCGACGCCGATGGTGCTGGAGATGTTGATGGAATCTCTGTTCTCCATCGTCAATGTCTTCTGGGTGACCAGGCTCGGCTCCGATGCGGTTGCTACGGTCGGACTCACAGAATCCATGCTTTCCATGGTGTTTGCGGTTGCGGTGGGTGTCAGTATGTCGGCCACTGCGATGGTGGCAAGGCGCATCGGAGAAAAGGACCCGCGCGGTGCGGCAGTGGCAGGCGGACAGGCTATTCTGCTGGGTGTGGGATGCGCACTGCTGATGGGCCTGCCGGGATTCTTGCTTGCGCCGAAACTCCTCGAGTGGATGGGCGGCAGCCCGCAACTGATCGCGGCTGGCTGGAAATACACCGCAATTACGTTTGGCGCGAATATTGTTGTGCTGCTGTTATTCCTGAATAACGCGATATTTCGTGGAGTCGGCGACGCCTCCGTTGCAATGCGCGTGCTCTGGATGTCGAACCTCATCAATTTGGTGATAGACCCCTGTCTGATTTTCGGTCTCGGACCGTTCCCCGAACTCGGAATCACAGGGGCTGCCGTCTCAACGCTGGTCGGTCGATCATTTGGTGTCGCATATCAGTTCTGGATGTTGACGTCAGGCAAGGCGCGCGTCACGTTGCGCGCGTCCGACTTCCGCATCGTACCGGACGTGATCGTCGCGCTGATTCGCGTGTCTGTGACGGGCGTGTTGCAGTTCGCTATCGCTCACAGCAGCTGGATCGCGCTGGTGCGAATGATAAGTACATTCGGCAGCGTCGCGGTGGCGGGCTACACGATTGGCATTCGCATTTTCATCTTCGTGATCCTGCCGTGCTGGGGATTGAGTGGGGCAGCAGCGACCATGGTGGGTCAGAATCTGGGTGCTAAAAAACCGGAGCGGGCCGAGAAGGCTGTCTGGCTGACCGCGCTCTACAACGCTCTGTTCCTTGCGCTCATCGCCGTGTCCTTTATCTTCTGGCCCGAAGCGCTTGTCGGCTTCTTCACCTCTGAGCCAGCTGAGATGGCCTATGCCGTCGACTGTCTGCGCATCGTTGGCTACGGCAACGTCGCCTATGCGTTCGGCATGGTGATGGTGCAGGCATTCAACGGGGCAGGAGACACCGTCACGCCGACGCTGATCAACCTGATCGGCTTCTGGGTGCTGGAAATACCGATCGCATACGTGCTCGCGTTTCAACTCAACTGGGGCGTGCGTGGCGTATTCGCTTCGATCCCGATTGCCGAGGTGTTCATCACGCTAATGGGGCTGTTCATGTTCCTGCGGGGAACGTGGAAGACCCGCACTATTTAACTACTTGCGGACGGCTTTGGTCTCGCGGCCATTCTGGTACATGATGGCCGCAACGACCTTACCGTCGGCATCCTTTTGAAATTCGAGCTGCGCTTCGACTACCCTGAGGAAGAACTTCGTCGTGGACTCCGCATAAACCGGAAACTTCGGCTGACCCGTGAGCTGGGTCATCAACTGATCGCCATCGAGCGTCATGGTCATCGTTACTTTGGGATTCAGCGCGTACTCGCCCACGTATAACGCGAGAGTGTCGCGAGGAACCTTCACCTCCACACGCTCTGTCGGAAGCACAATCTTGTATCCCAGCGCCAGCTTGCCGACCATGTCGGCGATACGGTCTGGCGAGTTGCCGTTCAGGTTGCCGAGCACCACCACCGTCAATTCCTCCTTCGGGTAGTACGCAAGCATGGTGTTGAAGCCTTCGATCCCACCTCCGTGACTGATTCGCCGGTGCCCGTTGCTCTCATTCACTCCAACGCCGAGTGCGTAGTCGTTCTTCTCGACGGTGGTCATTTTTGCAAGGGACTCGGGTTTCAACAGCCTCCCGCCGTACAGACTGCGCTGCCAGCGCAGCAGATCCTCGGTGGTAGAGTACAGTGCGCCCGCGCCATGCGGAACCGACATATGGATGTACCCCGAGTTCTCAATGCCGATGCCGCTCGGGGTGTAACCGGACGCGCGTCGCGGAATCACAGTGCTGTTCGAATCCATCCCCGAGTCATTCATGTCGAGCTTGTTGAACACGTTCTGTTTCACGAACTCGGCGTAGGACTGACCGCTGATCTTCTCCACCAGATGACCCAGCAGCAGGTATCCCGAGTTGCTGTAGTTCCACTTTTCACCCGGCTGGAACTCGAGCGGCTTGTCTCGGAACACCGCAACAAGTTCCAGGGCTGTGTGCGCCTTCTTCTCCAGTTCGCGATAGTTCGGAAAGCCGGTGAAACTGGGGATGCCCGACGTGTGAGTCAGCAGGTGCTTCACGGTAATGCCCTTCCACGCTTCTGGCGCATCGGGGATATATTTGCTGACCAGGTCGTCGATGCTCAGCTTGCCGCGCTCCTCCAGCAGCAGGATGCACGCGGCGGTGAACTGCTTTGTAACCGAGCCGAGGCGGAACTTCGTGGTCGGTGTATTGGGGATGTCCCACTCCAGATTCGCCGAGCCGTAACCCTTGCTGAACAGCACCTGGTCGCCTTTTGCCACCAGTACTGTGCCCATGAATTGCTTCTTGTCAGAAAAGGACCGAACCACCTGGTCCATACGCGCCGTGTCCTGCGCGGCACAGAAAACCAGGCTGAGGAGAAGAGCAGAAACCAGCCGCATGGTTTGAGTATGCCAAAGTTCGAGCCAAACCTCTGCTAAACTAATAATTTCCGCAGGGTTCCCCAACACAGATCAGGAGAAACGTTAGTTAGTTATGCAGGCATCATCGCTCAGGCAGGGAATGGTCATTAAATGGAATAACAATGACTTGTACTCCATTCTAAGAATGGAGCACCGTACGCCCGGTAACCTCCGTGCCTTCGTTCAGGTCAAGATGCGCAACCTGCGCACTGGCGCAATGTTTGACAACCGCTTCTCATCCACCGAACAGGTGGACCGCGCCATCCTCGATGAGCAGTCGATGGAGTTCCTTTACGACAGCAACGGCGAATCGTACACGTTCATGAACACCGAAACGTACGAGCAGGCGGAGTTGACGAACGAGCTGCTTGGCGACGCGGTCAACTACCTTACTGCGAACATCAAGGTGAAGGTGGAGTTCTACGAGGGCAAGCCGATCAGCATCGAACTGCCGGCTACGGTAGACCTCAAGGTTATCGAAACAGAGCCCGGCATCAAGAGCGCCACGGCGTCGAACGTGAATAAGCCGGCGAAGATGGAGACCGGCCTTGTGGTTCCCGTGCCGCCATTCATCACCGAAGGTGAAATTATTCGCGTATCGACGTTGGACGGGAGCTATCTCGAACGCGCGACATCGCCCCGATAAGCTCTTCCTCTTCGTTTTCGAACACAGTCCTCAAATCGAGTACAAGGCGGTCGTCCTCCACGCGAGCCACGACCGCCGGATCTCCTGCCCGAAGTCCCCTCTCCATCGCACTTATCCCCTCGTCGTAAATGGCGACCACGAATGTCGGCAGCGCCTGATTGGGCGTGGATCCTCCGCCTATTACAGACAATCCTGGTATCACCTTCGCACTCAACCCCGATCGCGTGAGCCTGCCGCACAATGCTTCGGCGCGGCCTCGGATTTCTTCGGCGCTTAGCGAGATCATACGCAACGCGGGAATTTCTTCCCAGCGACAGAACAGCAGATGCCGCAACGTGTGTTCCAGCGCCGCGTACATCAGCTTGTCGAGACGCAGCGCGCGGAACATCGGATTGCGTCGCAGGCGCTGCACCAGTTCCGGATCGCCTGCCAGCAGCCCGGCCTGAGGGCCGCCGAGCAGCTTGTCGCCGCTGAAGGAGATGAGGTTCACTCCGGCCGCGAGGCTGTCGGCCGCGACAGGCTCGTCAATGCCCCAGGGCTTCAGGTCGACCAGGCATCCGCTGCCGAGATCTTCATACACCGGGATCCCGCGCTCCCGTCCAAGGTCCGCCACATCGCCGCGATCCGGGCGCGCCGTGAATCCGCTGATGTGAAAATTGCTGGGATGCACCAGCATGATCAGGCGAGTGCGTTCGTTGATTGCATCGCGGTAGTCGTCAATGTTGGTGCGGTTGGTGGTGCCGACTTCACGGAGGATCGCGCCGGAACGCGCCATGATATCCGGGATGCGGAAGCCATCGCCGATCTCGATCAGCTCGCCGCGCGACACGATCGCTTCATAGCCCGCCGCGAGTTCGTTAAGTGCGAGGTATACAGCCGCAGCGCCGTTGTTGACCGCGATGCCAGGGCGCCCCAGCAGCCTTTCCAGCACTGGCCCCACGTGCACATCCCGATTGCCTCGCTTACCCGTTGAGAGGTCATACTCCAGATTCGAGTAGCCGCTCATGGGCGCGAAGTTCGCGAGAGGCGCTCGCCCCAGATTGGTGTGAAGCACTACGCCAGTGGCATTGATCACCCGGCGCAGCGAATGTCGCTCCAGCATTTGTAATTCACGAACAACACGCGTAGGAATGCTGGAGATATCCACGCGCTCTCCGGACTTCAGCCTCTCGCGGGCATGGTCGATCACCCGGCGAGTCTCGGCCACCAGCAGTTCGCGAGGACACCGGGAATCCAGCCGCTGCATCACCTCGTCGACCGAAGGCAATTCCCGCAGCCTGCTGTTCAACTCCTCGCTCACAGGGGGCACCTCCTCACTGGCGTTCACGTTCGTCTGGAACTCGTAAAACTGCGATTCCGGGCGTCCACCCCGTCGTTCTCCAGTGCGGTAATTGCTACGGCTTCGCGTGCGGTTTCGTGTCGCCTTCCACCAAACCCAGAGCCCACTTGATGCCTTCCACGTACATCTGCTTAATCATCGGATTGTCGTACACCTCTTCCAGGTGACCGAGAGTGGAGTAGAAGACGCGACCCTTGCCGTGCATCTTGACCCATGTCACAGCGAAATCCTGATCCTGCCGGTGCACGCGCGGGTTCTTCAGATCCAGCTTGCTCGCGTCGAGGCGCATCAGTACGCGGGTATTGTCGCGCGAGTAATTCTTAAACTGGTAAATCTCATCCTTCATCACGAACGAATCCGGCATGTGCTTTGTCGCCGGATGGCCCTTGTCCTCCACGAGGATGGGTGCATCGAAAGTGTTCCAGGGATGCTGGTCGAACCAGCCGCCAATCATCTCACCGTATTCAGGCCACTTGTAGAACGTGTCGGTTGCCGAGTGGACGCCGATAAAACCTTTGCCATCTTCCTTAACGAATGACATCAAAGCGGCCTTCTGCTCATCGTTCAGGGGCAACTCACCGGTGGTATAAAACACCACGGCGTCAAAGTAAGCCAGATTTTTGGCATTGCCCGTCAGCTTTTCTTTGGTGATGAGCTGTGTGTCGGTCTTGATGTAGGTGTCCCACAGACCGGTTTCCTTGCCCCATTTTTCGATGCTTGCCAGGGCGTGGCTCACCGAGTCGTGCTGGAAACCCTTCACCTCGCCAATAGCGAGGATCTTCTTGCGTTTGGGGGCCTGCTGCTGAGCCGCAACGGGCATCAGAAAGAGCACGGCCATGAGGAGAGCACCAGAGATTCTCATAACTTCGTCCTCATCATATACCGCCACGCTACACTGGTGAAAACGCCCGAAACTATGGCTTTGCGCTTCTACAACACACTCTCGCAAGAGCTCGAAGAATTTCATCCGCAGGACGGCAAAACCGTCCGCATGTATACCTGCGGACCCACCGTCTACAACTACGTCCATATCGGCAACCTTCGGACGTTCACGTTCCAGGACATCCTGCGCCGCTGGCTCCGGTACCGCGGCTACACTCTCGACCACGTGATGAACATCACCGACGTTGAGGACAAGATCATTCGGAACGCGATGGAGCAGGGCAAGGGGCTGCGCGAGTACACCGAGACCTACGAAGTTGCATTCTTCGAAGACACGGCAGCTCTGCGGCTGGAACGGCCGGAACGCATGGTCCGTGCCACCGAACACATCAACGAAATGGTGTCCGCCATTGAGACGCTGACTGACAAGGGCTTCACCTACGTCAGCGACGGCTCCATCTACTACCGAATCTCAAAGTTCCCGGACTACGGCAAGCTGTCTCACCTCGATTTCGACGGCATGCGCTCCGGCGCGCGCGTCGATGTGGATGAGTACGACAAGGCCGATGCCCGCGATTTCGTGCTCTGGAAATCCCGCAAGGACGACGAGTTCTTCTGGGACACCCCGATTGGCGCGGGTCGGCCGGGCTGGCACATTGAGTGCTCGGCCATGGCGATGAAGTATCTGGGCGACACGCTCGATATTCATACCGGCGGCATCGACCTTTCGTTTCCGCACCATGAAAACGAGATTGCGCAGTCGGAGGCGATCTCCGGCAAGCAGTTCGTCAAGTACTGGCTGCATGCCGAGCATCTGATCGTGGAAGGGCAGAAGATGTCGAAGTCCCTCGGCAACTTCTACACTTTGCGCGATCTGTTTGAGCAGGGCTACGCGCCTGAGGTGATTCGCTATCTGCTGACAGCGGTGCCGTATCGCAAGAAGCTTAACTTCACGTTCGACGGGCTGAAGGCTGCGGCAACCGCCATCGACCGCCTGCGCAATTTTCAGCTGCGACTCAACACGGAAAAGTTCGCCGAGGGTCACAGCGACGCGGTGGCTGAGCGGTCGGCAAAAGCTCGCACCGATTTTGAGGCCAGTCTCGACGACGATCTGAACAGCGCCGAAGCGCTCGGCGCAATCTTCGAGTACATCCGCGATCTGAACTCGGCGATGGATTCTGGCGAGTTCCGCTCCGGCAACGCGCCGGAAGCGGCCGGCATTCTTAGCTTCTTCGACAGCATCTTCGATGTGCTGAAGCCCACTGTGTCGGAGAGTGGGATGACCGATGCCGACGTGGAGCGCCTGATTGCAGAGCGGCAGGATGCGCGCAAGGCCAAAAATTTCAAACGGTCGGATGAGATCCGCGCCGAATTGCTTGAAAGCGGTGTGATTCTCGAGGACACCAAAGAAGGAGTTCGCTGGAAAAGAAAATGAATATCCAGACGAAAGCGGTTCACGCTGGTGACCGCAAAAAGCCAGGGCCGCAGACTCCGTCGACCACGCCCATTCATCTCGCGTCCACGTACTTCTACGACACCACCGAGCATCTGGACAAAGTCTTCGGACAAGAGATTGAGGGCGAGTCGTACTCGCGCTACAGCAACCCGACCAACACCGCGCTTGAGGAACTGGTCGCCTCGCTGGAGAACGCGCCGGGTGCGCTGGCCTGCTCGTCTGGCATGATGGCGCTGCAGGTGGCCCTGATGGCCGCGCTGCTGGACCGTCGCAAATCGGTGCTCGCTGCAAACGCGTTGTACGGCGCCAGCATCAAGCTGCTGACTCAGGTGTTCGGTGCCTTCGGCGTCGAGGTGCGCTTCGTCGACATATGCGATTTGAATGCAGTGCGTTCCGCGGCGGAAGAAGAGAAGCCGGGCTGCATCTTCATGGAGACCATCTCCAATCCGCTGCTGCGCGTCGGCAACATCGAAGAGGTCGCTAAGATTGCTCGCGCGCATGGCGCGGCGCTGGTGGTGGACAACACCTTCGCGACTCCACTGATGGTGCACCCGATTGCCCTCGGCGCTCACATCTCGGTGCACAGCCTGACGAAGTATCTGGCAGGCCATGGCGACGTGCTCGGTGGCGCGGTGATCTGCGATGAAGAACATCTGCCGGTTGTGAGGCAGTTGTGCAAGACACTCGGTCCAAACCTGGGACCTGTGGAAGCATATCTGGCGATGCGTGGCATCAAGACATTCCCGATGCGTATGGAACGGCAGTGCCGGAACGCAAGTCGCCTCGCATCCTGGCTCGTCACACATCCGAAGGTGGACCGCGTGTACTTCCCGGGCGATCCTGCGCACCCCGATTCGGCCACCGTTTCACGCATGTTCCCGAAGGATCTGTTCGGCGCGATTGTCAGCTTCGAACTGAAGGGACTCACGGAACAGCAGCAGGTGTTCGAGTTCATGGACCGGCTGAAGCTGATCGTGCGCGGCACCTCGCTGGGCGATGTGCATTCCCTGCTTCTTTATCCTGCGATGGCCTCTCACCGCGACCTCGGTTTCAAACAGCGGCTGCGGCTCGGGATCAAAGAAAACCTGGTGCGTGTGTCCGTCGGCATTGAGGCCGTCGAGGACATCATCGCCGACCTCGAACAAGCGCTATAGTTTTCTCGCGATACCGCAGTAATCCAGCCCGCCGAAGAACGCATCGCGGAACCCGGCGGGCAACTCGTTTACGGTCGGCATGGATTCGCCTGCCGGCGACAACTTGTGCACCTCAATGTTGCCGAGTCCGAACTCCTCAAAGTAGAAGACGAGCAGTGGCGCGGGGACGGGGCGCTGGTGCGTTGGGTCGATATAGAAGTGCGTCGCAAAAATGGCAAGGCACTCCGGGTTCGGTGTCTCCAGCGCGATGACGCCACCGTGCCTTAGTTTTTCAGCGCAGAGCTTCACGAACCGTGGCACTTGCGACGGTGTGAGGTGCTCAATCACTTGCGACGCGAAGATCCCGTCGAACGATCCGTCAGGTTCACTGGCGAGCCACACGAATACGTCGCCAGTCTCGGCCTGCAGGCCCTTCGTGCGACATATCGCCACGGATTCATCGTCCAGGTCGAGGCCGCGTGCGGGCACGCTGGCGTCGCGCAACAACTCCAGAAACTCACCGCGGCCACATCCAATGTCGAGTACGTTTTGGCACTCGCGGAAGTAGGGGATGTAGAACTGCTGCCGTTCCCGCACGTAGGTTTCGTCGCCGCGGAAGCGATCGGAGAAACGGTTGTAGTCGATGTCCAGCGGCGCGTCTGATGAAACGGCCGCGGCTGGCAATGCGACCACCGGCGTCGCCGACGCGAATGCTTTTTGCCGCATCACCCGGAGTTCGTTGTGGATCAGCGTTTCGTACTCGCGTCGAACCTTCTCCATGTCCGACCAGAACCGCTTATGGATCTCATCAATGGAGCCGCGCAGCGCGCCCTCGTACTCGTTGTGCTGCAGATGGAGCGAATCGCGGTAGCCGTCGTCGATCTTTGCCACCCGTACATCGAGCGAGGACTGCAGGTCGGCGAGCCCGCGCAGGTAATGCACCTCATTCTGGAACAGCTTCTGCTGCCACTCTTCACGCCAGTGCACCCAGTGCGCGCGAATGTCCTTCAACTCCCCCGCCTCTGACTGCAACGCAGCGGCAGCATCGGTGGCCCCTCGCAGATCGTGCCGAAAGCCGCGCTCCATGTCGTCGATGCGGCTACTCAGCGTGGCGAAGGTGCGGTTCACCTCGTTGAGCGATTCGAGCGTCGCTTCCACTGCGCCGAGTACTGCGCGGTTGAAGTCTACCTGATCCCTCACGAACCAGCCGAGCGCGCGGGCAACGTTGTGCTTCACCCACTGGATGGCATCGTTGACCAGACCGGGCGCACGCGGGTTAACGGAGCCGATCGCCGCCACCTTGGCTTCGGCTCGATCGCGGGCATGCAGCACGGGCAGCAGGTCCACCAGTGCGTGATGCTGAGACCTCACGCGGTCGCGGATCCCGTGGATGATGGCCGCCAGTTCCTCCCCCTGCAGATCAGACGGCGTAGCCCTTCTCCTTGCTGTAGCTGACTGTGACCTTTGAAAAGATGCCGCCGCGCGGAGTGAACTCGCCGATCAGTGTGGCGCGTTCAGGATCGCAGGCCTTCACAATATCGCGCAGGAATCGATTCACCACGTTTTCGTAAAAGATGCCGAGGTTGCGATACGCGAGCATGTACATCTTCAGCGACTTCAACTCCACGGCGCGTTCGCCAGGCACATAGCGCAGCGTCAGCTTACCGAAGTCCGGCTGCCCCGTCTTTGGACAAACGGACGTGAACTCCGGGATCGCAATTTCGATCTCGTAGCTCGGGTATGAGTTCGGCCACGTCTCGATTTCCGGCAACTCTGCGTCAATGCCGGCCCTTGCCTGGTCGTCTGTATATTCGCGGATCATACGAGTGCCTTGCTGAGATGGTCGAGGAACAGGCCGACGTCGGTCACAATGCCGATCGCCTGGCCGGTGCCGCGGTCGCTCACCTTGGTAGCGACCGCGGGGTTGATATCGACGCATACGATCTTTACCCAGCTCGGCGACATGTTGCCGATGGCGATGGAATGCAGCATCGAACCGAGGCACAGCACCAAACCGGCGCCCTTCAGATGCTGCGCGCACATGTCCTGCGCCACGTTCATGTCGGTGACCGTGTCGGGCAGCGGCCCGTCGTCGCGGAGGCTGCCCGCGAGTACGAAGGGCACGTTGTTCTTCACGCACTCATACATGATGCCGGTGGTGAGTCGGCCCTGCTCCACAGCGCCTTTAATGCTGCCGCAATTGTTGATGGCGTTGATGGCGCGCATGTGATTCCGGTGACCGTGTTCTTCCTGCCGGCCGTCGGCCATGCGTACACCCAGAGACGTGCCGAGCAGTGCCGCTTCAATGTCGTGTACGCCGAGCGCGTTGCCGCTCAGCAGTCCCTGCACATAGCCCTCGCGGATCAGCTTTGAGAGATGCACGCTGCCGCCCGTGTGGACTACCACCGGGCCAGCGACAACCAGCACCTTCTGTCCCGCCGCGCGAACGGTGCGAATCAGGTTCGCCGTCTGCTGCACGGCCGTTTCCACCTGCCGTTCGGATGAGACGCCGTTACTCATGAAGGCAAACGAGAGTCGGTCGCGTTCCTTCGATTCGGGCACCACGCGGATGCCGCGCATGCCGACGACCACCGCGTCGCCCGCTTTGATGTCGCGCAGCTTGCGGCACCATGCTTCGTTACCCTTCACCACGACGAGCGCGTCCATGCGCTGGTCCTGCACTTCAATCCACTCGCCCCCGGTGCGAACCAGGGTTTTATGGTTCGTGGTCGAGTAGAAATCTTCCGGGGCACACTTGTCCTTTTCGATGCCGCGCAATTCCGCATCGCCGCTGTCGACCGGTGAGCAGCCCAGACTGACCAGCGCCTCCAGCAGCTGTTGCATGCTTCGCGGCTCCTGCGTCTCTACCTTCAAACGCAAATGCGAGGCATCACCGTTGGTGCGGCCGATTTCAAATTGTTCTACTTCGAACTTGCCGTTGAATTCCACAACGGTGTCGAAGATGCGTTCCATTATGTGCGAGTCAATCAGGTGACCCTGCGCTTCCACGACTTCTGTGACGGACATCTCCTTACAGGATAACTGCCGTCACCGCGTCGCCTTCCATGCAAGGAATAAACCGTCTGGCGGTACGTCTTCCCAGTAAGAAATATAGTCACTGGAGACTGCAGCGCAGTCGCGGCGGAGCAGCTTTTCCAGCTCGGCGCGATGGAACCATTTCTCCCAGGCGGGAGTCTTGAGCTTGCCCCAGTGCTCAGCATTCTTGTCGATGACGACAATTCGGCCACCCGGCTTGACAATGCGGCAGAGCTCGTGGACCGCCGTCTGGATATCGACGGCATGTTCCAGAGATTCGGTGGCATAGGCCGCGTCGAAGGACGCGTCGGAGAAGGGAAGCGCGGTCATGGAACCGCAGCAGGTGCGGATGTCGGACGGGATGACGCGGAGCATCGCTTCGGCCAGGTCGAAGGCGACGAACTCCCCGGCGGGGTTCTGATCCTTCAGCACTCGCGCAAAACGGCCTTTGCCGCTCCCGATGTCGGCAACACGCTTTCCGTTCAGATCGCCGAAAAACTGCGCAATGAGACGGACGTGCCAGATGCGTGGGTCGATGGTGGAGGGGAAGTGCTCCTCGTCCGCCGCGGCCTGGTTGAAACTGCGCCGGATCTCGTCAAGCGAGACCTCGGCGGGTTTCGGGCCACGGCGGAACAGGTCGAGGAGCCCCATTACGGAGTGAGAACTAAGCGCGGGTCAGGAAGATCGGCAGACCTTCCTTGCTGGCGTAGTTCGGACGATAACGGTCGGTGTTGTACATGGTGGCGACGTCGACATGGCGTGGCCCCAGGGCGGGATCGGGAATTTGCACCATGGCGTACTTGCCGTCGGAAATAGCCGCCATCAGGCCGCTCTTGCCCTGCAGAATCGCGTCGAACGCCATGGTGCCGAAGGTGCTGGCAACCATCTTGTCGACGAAATCGGGATCGCCGGAGCGGAGCTCGTAGGTCAGGTCGCTGACCACGGTTTCTTCCTTGCCGAGCCGCTTCACTTCTTCACTGAAGCTCTCAGCCACGCTCATCTTTTTGCGGTGGCCGAAGGCGTCGGGCTCACCGTATTCCTGCAGCGTGAAGCCTTGCCATTCGGTGCCTTCCGACATCACGACCATGCTGTAGTTGCTGGGATTATTGCGCTTGTCCTGCACCAGCAACTCGACCATTTTCTCGACATTGAATTTGTATTCGGGAATGCCGCAGCGCATGGAGGTGACGTATGCGGTGTACAGCGACGTATAGCCCGCGTCGCGGCCAAATACGCGGAATACACCGATTCGTTCGTGAGAGCCGACGGTGGTTCGCTGGCGGTTGATGGCGTCGGACGCACGGGAAATTGCCGTCGAAAAACCGATGCAATACTCCGTGTTCTGCACGTCGTTATCCATCGTCTTCGGCACGGCGACCACTTTGAAACCGAGCTTGTCGAGGGTTGCCGCGTAGCTGAGCGTGTCGTCTCCGCCGATGGCAACCAGATAGTCCAGGGCGAGCGATTCCAGGTTCTTCAGAACCTGCGGGCTCATGTCGAACACCGTCGACGTGACGCCCTTTTTGGTGAATTCCGATTTAGGAAATTCCATATTCCCCAGAAATTCGGGAATCTTCTTCATCTTCGAGGGATTGGTGCGGCTCGAGTGAAGGAAAGTGCCGCCGGTGCGATCGACCGTGCGGGTGTTTTCGCGTGACAGCGGCATGATGTATCTGGTCTTGCTGGCCGCGTCTTCCAGGTTGACGTGGGTCAAGCCTTCCCAGCCACGCCGAATGCCGATCACCTCGATATTGTGCTCGCTCGAACGGTACACAACATTCTTGATGACCGAGTTCAGACCTGGGACGTCGCCGCCGCCGGTTAAGATACCTATGCGCTTCGTTGCCATGAAGTCTCCTGTGAAAGGTGGGTTGCCCCCATTGTATCGTCCGTTGCCTCTCTTACCGTGGTGGACCCTTCAGGAGATGCGCGCGCGCCTCCCGGAAGGCACTGTTTTGGGCCACTGGAGCGGGCCGGACCGGGAAAAGCCGGCGGCTTCGTTCCTGGCCGTGACTCCGGACCGAAAGGTGGTCTTGTCGGCGGTCTCGCTCGGTTCGGAGGTGCTGGTCCGGTGGGACGGCGCGAAGGTGACGGTCGACGGCAAGGCACCCGCGCTTGCCGTGAGCAGCCTCGATCTCGAGGGCGCACTGGTGGCGTCGGGCGGGTGGGTGGTGCTGTTTCACACCGAACCGGTTCTGGCGCGATCCGTTCTGTCCTTCGAGGTAAAAGGTACGTTCGAGTCGCTTCGCTTCGTAGTCACCGGGTTGGCGGCTGGCGACTGGGAAGTTTGGCGCAATGGGTGGTCGGCCGGGCCG
>JAWXCM010000254.1:0-3515 GCA_034408745.1 Bryobacteraceae bacterium | reverse complement strand
TAGCAAGGGCCGCTCTCTTTCTTACCGAAACATCTCTTGATACATATGTTTAGGCGTTAGCAAGCGGCCTTTGGTTAGCCGGACTGTGAGATATACGGGTTAGGTGTCCGGGCATGCTCGGTGGTAGCCAATTTCTATCGCGGAGGTCCGCTGGTATAGAAATCTTCACTGACTGCAACTCCGCAGGGCGCAATCCCTCGTAAAGCAGTCTGAATTCCAGGCCGGGAGACGCGGTTGCCCATCCCTTTAGGTTCGAGAGAAGCCTGAAGACGGTTGGCGGATTCTCGACTTCCGCCCTCTCCAGAGCGCGCAGTAAGGCCGTGGGGTTGTCAACAACCCGGTGCGTATTGAAGGTTTCTTCAATCTCACGAAAGAGGCCTTGAACAGCTGCGCTATCAATGGATCGAGCCATGAACTGGGAGAATGGCGACTCAAGCATTGCTGGCTGTGCACCCCGGATCAGGTACAAACGGAACGTCACGCCCCGCGCTGCTGCGAATCCCATCTCGAACGCGACCCACGGTCGCTGAGTCGCCTCCGGCGAGACAAGGCACAACACGAAGCGAGCCTGGCCAAGAGCGTCAGTGATCTCTGTGAATTGCACCGAGCCGGTCGGGATGCTTTCCGCGTCTGACGAGCGAAAAACGCGAATACCAGGAAATGCATCGCGAAGGTGCTCTTGCACAACTCGTGCGAATCGGAGCGTCACCTGTGTAATGACTAAGAAAGATGCCGGATGGCGCGGTCGTCGAGGCAGCCATGATTATTGATTCTATGCGGTTGCATCACATGGCCGCCAGAGTCGCCCGTCTTGCCGTCTGGTATCCTGAGCCCGACGTGTAAGTTCCGGATTCGTCCGTTGATCGTGGAGTGAATATCAGCGATTTGCTTTCAGCCAGATCGGCACCATCTCAGACAGGTCCACGAAGATCAGGTCTTCTCGGTCGCGCCTCAGCTTAGCGCAGAGTTCCGGAAGATCGCGTTGAAAGCGAACGAAACGCCGTGCAATCTCGGCACCTCCTGGAAGCCAACGCTTCGGTGATTCTGTCGCGAGCCAGTTTCGGACTTCGATAATTGCCTGTCGAGTGTCACCGCTGTGCGCGTGGATATCTTGCCCGGAGATATCGGAGATGAAGTTCCGGTACCGAAAGCGATCGGTTGTCCAGAATTAGGCACTTCTTCTTTCGATGATTTTCGCCGCCAAATCGGCGGCAGCCAAGAAATAAACCGAGTTCCAAAGGCATGTTGAATCGAGGAAGCTTTGTTGTCTGGTCAAGCGCAACCGCTGAGAGATCATGAATGCCGTACTGGCAGTCCTCAATAATTCGCTCGATCTTCGAAAGCCGTAGCTCGCTGGCATCGTCTTCCTCGAGAGCGCACCGGGCGACAAATCCAAGGTCGTATGTGACAAACACCAACATCGAAAGGGCAGTTTACAAACACGCTTCTGCTGCTGGCGGACTTAGTCACGGGAGGGCTGAGGATCGGGACCGAGCCGGTCAAACAGAACCTCGTTGACGGCATTCTCGATATTCTTCGTGCCGACCTGACTCTTCTTAGGTGGAGTCTGCACCTTGGGTAGTCCGTGCGTCTTGTATTCTGCGACCGCCCGTCCTGGCCGTGAACAACGAGTTGCCATGAGCTGGAGTTCTTAACTACGCTTCGAGCGTGCTCGACGGCTTCGCCCCTGGTGTGGTGGATGGTACTTAAGGTTCCTTCGGCGTGACGCGCACCAGCTGGCTTCGCGTTCGGACGTCGGTCTTGTTGAACAGCGTCTTGCCGAGCCGCCTTGACGGCGCTCTCGGAAATCCTGAGCTGCGCCGCGATCTCCTTACTCGCTGACTCTTCCACCAGCAGACGCAGGCTCGTAGGCTCGCTTTAATCGCTTCACCTGACGTTGGCTCAACTACAGCAACTCAGCCGCCTCCGCTCTGCGCCTCGCCCCGTGGCTCGTGTCCGGTGGTTTGCGTCGATGGCGCGTCAGCCCGATTCCAGGAGTGGACGTTCGAGCGAAACGAGGCGTCGGCGGCACGGGCCGAGACGCTTCGCCGCTATGAGAACGTCCCTGAGTTCGCTCCGGTGCGTTAGTTTAGCGTCGCAGCTCGATGGTGCGCGTATCGTCGTCATGCGCGGTCAGCCGGATCTCGATGCAGCCAGGCGGCATCAATTCCGGGAACCGCTCGGCCCACTCCAGCAGCACCACACCATCCTCACGGTCGAACAGATCGTCGAGCCCCAGCGAAGCCACCTCACGCGCCGTCTCCAGCCGGTACAAATCGATATGCCAGATGCCCGGTGCGTACTCGTGGATGAGGGTGAACGTAGGGCTCGACACCTCATCGGGAGTCGCGGCCCCCAGGCCCTCTACAATGCCTTTGGCGAGCGTCGTCTTGCCCGCCCCCAGATTTCCGATCAGCAGCACCACAGCAGGGCGCGGAAGCTGTGCCGCGATCGCTCGGCCGAGCGCGATGGTGTCGTCTTCAGTCGCGGTTTGCCAGGTTGCGGGCGTCACTCATCGCCTCCGGTAAGTAAGTGAGTAAGTCGGTAGCAAGCAGGCATTGCTCCCCAAGATGCTTCGCCCCGATCTCGCCCGCGCGCCCATGCAGCCACACCGCCGCCAGCACCGATGCGAGGCTGTCCTGTTGCGCTACCAAACCCGCGATCATGCCCGTGAGAATATCTCCAGTCCCTCCGGTGGCCATTGAAGGCGACCCTGTCGGGTTCACCCAGGCACGCCCGTCGGGCAGGGCGACCACCGTGCGGTGCCCCTTCAGCACCACGGTGCACGCATGCGCAGAGGCATAGCGGCGAGCCACACCCAGACGGTCCGCCTGCACCTCCGCCACACTTACGCCGGTCAGCCGCGCCATCTCGCCAGGGTGCGGTGTGAGGATCCGCGAGCCCGCCTCCGGAGCATGCCACTCGTCATACCCGGCCAGCGCGTTCAATGCGTCCGCGTCCAGCACCATAGGCACCGACCGTCTCACCACCATCTCGCGCACCATAGCCACCGCCGCAGCCGACGTGCCCAGCCCCGGACCAATCGCGATCACATTCCGCCGCTCCGTCAGACGCTCCAGCTCCGCGACGGAGTTCGGCAGTCCCTCGGTCATCAACTCCAGCGTGTTGAGCCTGGCGACGGACGACGCCACCGTTACCAGCCCCGCACCCGCGCGCAATGCCGCAACGCCGGTCATCTCCGCCGCGCCCGATTTCCCTTCCGCGCCGCCCACCACCAGCACATGCCCGTATCGACCCTTGTTCGAATCGGCATCCCGCGCGCGCAACACCTCCACAAAGTCGGCCGGGTCATTCAGGTACAGCTTCACAGCGCTCATCAGCGACCCAGGTGAACCGATCTGCCCAATCCGCAATTTCCCGAGCCGGTCGCAGTTGGGTCCGAGAACATGGCAAGGCTTAGGCGCCGTGAACGTCACCGTCGCGTCCGCGCGCGCAAACTCGCCATCTGTCGAGCCCGAATCGGCATTCATGCCCGACGGAAGATCCACCGCCAC
>JAWXCM010000253.1:0-7421 GCA_034408745.1 Bryobacteraceae bacterium | reverse complement strand
GCCGCCTTTGATGCCTCCGCCCGCCATGAAGATGCTGAAGCCCCAGAGGTTATGATCACGCCCCTTGCCCTTTTCGTTGAACGGCGTGCGTCCGAACTCGCCGCCTCATCTGCCCCTCCGATGCTCTGGATATCCAGTGGGACACGGGCGCGATGCTGGAAGGTTTTGACGGCAGCGTGTTTGACAGCGGGTTTGAGCCGCCGCAGATCGAAGATAATGACGGCCCGTTCACGAAGGGAATCTGGCTTTGGCCGACCGCTGGTATGTTCGTCTGGGCCTCCGGACGGTGGGTCTATGACTGTCGCCGCACCGATTCGACCAAAGAGAAAGACCCGCGAATGGTCAGCATGATCAATCCGCCCCGGGCGATGGCCACAGCGACCTTCGAAGCATTCCAGTTCGCCGAGAACCTCGGCGATGCGAACACCGGGCCAACCCGCACGCCTGCAATCCTGTTTCAGTTTTTTGCCTGCAAACGGGGCGGGTATATGTCCTGCGACACGCTTGCAGACAAGGACTACGAGTTCATCGTGGATCTGCCACCAGGCCCCGCGCCGGCGGCTCCGTTCCCGATTGGCCACCACCGAGTTCATTCACAACACCATTGTCTGCAGGCCTCGACTCCTGCAGGCCACGCTGAATCTCCCCTTTGCCGGCGCGCGCGCCATCAAGCCTGTAGTCGAGCCGATTCCCACCGGGAAGCCCGGCGAAGCATTCAAGCAGGCAAGGGTCACGATTACCAAGGCCTCGCTCGACGGCGCCGACGCGGCGGGCTTCATTCTGGCCCTCGGGTGGCATGATCCGAATCTGGTTCAGGCAAAGACGGTCAGGGTCGCCAAGGTCAGTTTCAGCGGCATGGAAGGACGCCTCCGCGTTCGCGACAACCCCGTGGCCCAGCTTCAGGAGATGTTTAAGGAGGAGCTCGACGAGGCACGTGCGGAAATCGCCAGACGCGTGGCAGGGATTCGAATTCTGGGCTTCAGTCTGAACGACATCCCAGTCATTACGAATCCCATAACAAACACGACCATCGACCTCGGCGGGGAGTTGAAGAAGCTCGTTAAGGTCCTGGTAGACGCCGCCTTTGACGCACTGCTTGGCGAACTGGCAAAGCTGGTCACGAATAATCTGGAATCGGAAGAATGGCTGATGCGGTATGGCGTCAATGGCCGCTGGGAAACGCGTTACTTCCATGAGATGACGAACAAGCCATTCGCCTTGAAGAGGCCGGCCGAATTCGAGGTGTCGCTGGGACCGGATGACGTGCTGTTCTTCACCACCAGCGGCGTGGAATTGAATCCCGTCGGCGACATGATGCGCGCCGGTCGCACGGAGCGCGAGTTGAAGCTGGCGGACAGCCCGGCACTCACATGGAACGAAATTGTGACTGCGACAGGCAACAAGCGGCGCGATATCGTGTTCCGTTTTAAAGGCAATTCCAAAGGACCTTTACTGGCGTTGGGAATCGAAAATACTCCGCTCGGAATTGTCGATCCGAATTCCGACAGGGCGGACTTTATCGTGGAGACATCCAACCCTCTGATCGTAAGCAAGGCGGATCTGGGGAGCGTGAGCCGTAAGGCGATTGCGCGCTTCGCCAGAGCTACCGGGGAAGAGTGCATTCTCGTCGAAGAAGTGCAGGGAAACGACGATTATCGCGTGAACATGCTGATACAGATTTCCAATCAGGTCAAGAGCTGACGCGTCAGAGTGAGCGCCACTCTTTTTCATCGAAGCCCGGGAACGAGATCGAGGCCTGGCCGGCAATGATCGGTTCAAAACGAACCTTGCCGTCCTTGTCGAGCAGCCCTTCCCGGGTAGACCTGTCCGGCAGTTTGACTTTGTATTGCTCCCCTGGAACCTTTTTGTCCAACAACTGGAATTCGATCCACGAAGCGGTCGTCTTACAAGGGGCAATGTTCGGCGTACCCGGTGACTGCTCGCCCATCGCATCGAGTTGTTCGTCGCGTACCTTCAGCATGGCGTCCTCGGAAAGCGTAACACCACGATGCCCCATGGCTGCAACCGCCGGAACAGCGATCAGTCTCGCCGACCGCCTTTAAGCTTTCAAGTGATTCGAAGGTCTGCCTGTTTCGTGAGCTGTTTCGGGGCCGCGAAGACGTGTACGCCGTCAGATGGGAAAGTCCTGATGGCCGCAAAGGTTACACTCCGAAATCAGAGCGCGACTGACAGGTCGCTCCATGTCAAAACTGCAATTTCAGCCCAAGCTGCAGATTGCGCGGATCGCTCGCCGCGTTGATGACACCGAAGGTCGGCGCACCCAGTGCCCGACCCGGATCGTCAAAATTCGCCCGATTCAGAGCATTAAATGCCTCCGCCCGGAACTGAACGTTCCATCTTTCAGTGATCACGAAGTTCTTAAGCATAGACAGGTTCACAACAGCCAGGCCTGGGGATTCCAGAATCGCGCGGCCAGAATTGCCAAACGTAAACTGAGCCGGCTGGGCCACAGCGGCCGTGTCGAACCACCGGTCCACGCTGCGTTCATTCTTCGGCAGCGTCGGATCGCGAAGGACGTCCACCCGCTGCGACCCCGGATTAAATGAATTCGTATTATTCACCTGCGTCACCAGACCGAGTGGCGGACCGCTTTGCAGCGTGACGATGGCGCCCAGATTCCAGCCGCCTGCAAGCGTCGCCAGTACACCCCGGCTCATCCATTTGCGTCCGCGCCCAAACGGCAGCTCATATGTGGAACTCGCCGCCACTCGATTGCGGATATCGTTTCCGCTCCGTGACCATTCGCTCCTCCGGTCGTAGTGATTCTGAATGCCGCCGCCGACCGCTCCAAGCTCGTTGGCCGCGGTCACGTCATCCATGAATTTTGCGAATCCGTAAGTGACCAGGAAAGTCAGTCCGTCGCTGAACCTCTTTTCCACTTTCAGATTCATGGCGTGGTACGCCGAGTTTCCCCAAAAGGGAGAAATCAGGGTGACATTTCCGAATTGCGGATACGGGCGCCTGATTTGCGCATTTCCCGCGGCCAGCAGTTCCGGACGCACCTGGTTGATGGAACTGTTGGATGCATCCAGCTTGCGTCCTACATTGCCGACGTAAGCAATTTCGGCCATCGTGTTCCACCTGAGGTCGCGCTGTACGCTCAGGTTCCACTGCTGACTGTACCCCAGCCGCCGGTTAGCGTCATAGTACTCCGGCGCGAACCGGATCGCCTGTCCCACCGGGACCGCGCCGTACCCCGGACCAATCGCAGGTCGCGTGGACAGATCCGGAACGCCGGTGCGCAGCAGGAATGGAGCGGTAACACCGTTGTCCGCCGAGGTAAAATCCCCCGCCGTCTCAAACCCCGCACTTGCACTGTTCGCTCCGGGATTGGGAATTGTGAAGAAGATGCCCGCCCCGCCCCGAATCACAATTCGCTGACTGCCTCCAGGCCTCCAGGCAAAACCGACCCTGGGCATAAAGTTATTCCAGTCGCCGTTGTACACCGTGCGGCCCACGCCGTCCCGGCTGGCAAAAGTGAGAATGCCGGGTGTGCCCGATACTGGATTCCGGGCATTCAGGTCCATGCTGTTTTGACGGTCGTTCGCATCCACGCGCGGTGTGTGCGCCTCCCAGCGAACGCCCAGATTCAGCGTCAGGTTCGAGGTGGTCTTCCAGTCGTCCTGGACAAAGAGCGCGTAGTACGACGAGCGCCGGTCCAGATAATCGGCAAACCGGATATTAGCCGACTGCGGGAACCCAACCAGCAGACTCGCGGCAGCGTTGCCGGTATTGTTCACGCCCGGGTTCGAAGTGCCCTGCACCGCGAAGCCGAAGGCGCCGGAGATCTGATTGTTGAAGTACTCAGCGTTCCTGCTCAGCCGGTACTCGCCGCCAAACTTCAGCGAGTGCCCGCCACGAAACAGACTCAAGCTGTTCACAAGGTGGTTGTCCTGAATGGGGTCTTGCAGACGTTCCTGCGTCCCCGCTCCCAGGCTCGCGTACCCCGCAACGTTCACGCGGGGGAAGGCCCGGTCACTTACGCCGCGCAGTCCCAGTTTCGTCGGCCATCCTTCGTCGAGCCCGGCCGAAAGACTGATGAAATACCGCGGCTGGTAGTTGAACCGCAGATCATTCATCAGCGTGGGCGTGAACATGTGCATGTGGTTCAGCATCAGGCTGTGCGCACGGCGGTCCGCCGTATTGTTATTCGGATCGGCGGCTGGGTTCTCGAACACGACTCCGTTGGCAGTGGGAAAGTCGTGCAGCACATACCGGACGCTGACGCGATCCTTCTCCCGAAAGATGTGGTCTACTCGCGAGGTCCAGGTCGTGATGTTCAGCGCGTTCGACGTGTTTGCCTGAAAGTTGTTCGCACCCGCGACGTTGGTGGCCGGCCGATTGGAGCGCGCAAACTGCTGCATGATGTTCATACCGACCGGGTCGATGCGGTTCGCGGGTATCACATTGCCCGGAAACGCCGTACGAATGGTTCGTGTGGCATTGGCCGGATCCACACGATTGGTGGCCGGATCGAAGATCGGGATTAGCGCACCGCCGGCCGTGAATGTCTGCGAAAAATCACCTCGCCGCTGCAGTTCCGACGGGACGGTGAAGATCCGAGTCACCCCAACGCGCTGTCGCTGAAACTCCAGGTTCGTGAAGAAGAAAGTTCGGTTGCGGATCACCGGCCCGCCAAACACTCCGCCAAACACATTCCAGCGAAGTGGTGGCTTAGAGGCGGCGAAGAAGTTTCGTGCGTCGAGCGCATCGTTGCGCAGATACTCGTACAGCATCCCGGTAAAGCGATTCGTACCAGAGCGCGTCGTCACACTCACAACGCCGCTCGACGAGTTGCCCAGTTCGGCCGAGTAGGCATTCTGATGGACCTTGATCTCCTGCACGGCTTCCACCGGGGGATTGAACAGCGCCTGCGGAATCTCCAGCGCGAGGTTCGATGCGTTCACGCCGTCCAGCAGCCACTGCTGACGGTCCGCCCGCCCTCCAGATATGACCATACGAGGCCGCAGCACGTCTCCCGAAACCCGGATCGCGCCGCCCACCAGCCCGAGCAGGTCGCCCACCCGGCGCCCGTTCAGCGGCATATCCGCGATCATTTTGTTCTCAATCAACTGGCCAACAGACGATGTTTCACTCTCCAGCATCGGCGGCGTGCCGGTGACTTCCACGCGCTCATTCACCTGCCCGATCTGCATTGCGATATCGAGCCGGATCGTGCGCCCGAGCTCCACCACAAGCTCGCGCCTCGAGTACGTCTGGAACCCCCCGGATTCCGCTGTAAAAGCGTACTTACCGGCGGGCAACAACGGAATGGTGTATTCCCCAACGCTGTTCGACGTCGCCGTGTAAGGGACGCCAGTATCCGCATGGACCAGCCGGAGCGTAACTCCGGGCAGCGCGGCATCGCTCGCGTCTTTCACCTGTCCCGTAACGGACCCGGAAGACGATTGCGCCATCGACAACGCGAATGAAAACAGCAAGAGCAAGACCAAACGAAGCATGGGGGGAACTATATTACGGACACACCAGTCTCCGCAAGCAGGAATTAGCTTACAGACGCCTTGCCATTCGCGAATGCTGGTTCCGGAGCATTGACTTTCGGGACCGCCCGATGATACCAAGATTGGCAGCATGCAAAGCTCTATCAATCGCCGCCTCTTTCTGCAGACACTCACGGCCTCCGCCGGCGTTGCCGCAGCCCAGACTCCCTCGCGGCAGCCGAACATCCTCTTCATTCTTATGGACGACCTCGGCTGGGCCGATTTGGGCTGTTACGGAAGCAAGTTCTACCAGACCCCGCATCTGGATGGGTTCGCGAAGCAGGCCGTGCGCTTCACCAACGCGTATTCAGCATGTCCGGTCTGCTCGCCAACCCGCGCCAGCATTCTCACAGGCAAGTACCCGGGCCGTCTCCACCTGACAAACTTCATACCCGGGCGCCCGCCCAGGCCTTTCGCCAAACTCATTCCCCCTCAGTTTCAGCAGCAGCTGCCGCTGGCCGAGACCACACTCGCGGAAATGCTCAGGGCGCGGGGATACGTGACCGCGGAGATCGGCAAGTGGCATTTGGGCACAGACGGCTTCACCCCTGATACGCAGGGTTTCGACCTTTCGTTCAACACCGCCGGACGTCACCTGGCAGGCACATGGACCGTGCAAAAGCCACACACGCCCGCTCCCGGTGAGGACCGCGCGGACCGCCTGACCCTCGAAGCGGAGAAGTTCATCGATGCCCGGGGAGACAAGCCGTTCTTTATCTACCTTACGCACCATTTGCCCCACATTCCCCTCGAAGCACGGAGCCCAGTCGTCTCGAAATACGAGAATCGAACCCCCTCCAACGGGCAGTACCACCCCGTGTACGCCGCCATGATCGAGACGTTCGACACGCTCATCGGCCGCCTGCTGAAGAAGCTCGACGACACGGGCCTTACACGGAACACCGTTGTCATCTTCACCTCGGACAACGGTGGTCTCACGGCGCGGGAGTTCCAGGGCAAACCGACAACCTCAAACCTGCCGCTTCGTGAGGGCAAAGGTCACCTTTACGAAGGTGGTATACGCATTCCGCTGCTGGTGCGCTGGCCCGGCGTAACGAAGCCCGGTTCCGTTTCGCACGTGCCGGTCTCCACCGTCGACTGGGCCGCCACGCTGGCGGACGCGAAAGGCACGGACGGTGAGAACATTCTGCCCGTGCTGCGTGGCTCGCGCCCCTCAAAGCCGCGGCCTCTCTTCTGGCACTATCCCCACTACAGCAACCAGGGCGGGGAACCGGGCGCCGCGGTCCGCCTCGGCGATTACAAGCTGATCCGCTTTTACGAGGATGATCGCCGGGAGTTGTACAACGTGAAGGCCGACCCCGGCGAGAAGGTCGACCTTACCGCGAAGATGGCTGCCAAACACTCGGAACTTGCAGGTCTTCTCGATAAGTGGCTGAAGGAGATCGACGCGTCAATGCCCACGCGTAATCCCAAGCACGATCCGCAACGCGAAACCGAAGGTCTCAGCTGGGTTCCAAAGAAGAAGGCGGACGATTAGGCGTCGGAAGTCAAAACAATAAACTCGACGCGATTGCGGCCAGCGGTCACCGCTTTGATCGGGCGTACTGCCAGGCCCCTGTTTGCGTACCCTCCCGTGGCTCCATTGTCACCGGCGTGTATCCGCACACCCAGCGCGCCGCATTTTGCAGGAGCGGCGGCCCGAGTCCTTCCGCACCGTGGCCCTGCCACGGTCCAGGCATCCTTGCGCCTGGCCCAGCCCCAGGGCTGGTCTGCCATCGATACTTTCAATGTTTTCATGCTAACGCTAAACGAACGCTTTTTTGATTACTTCTCCTGCGCCGATGGTCGGACGCTCAGACCGGCCGTTGTGCAGGAAAGTCACGTTGATGTGATTGAGTCCGAGCGCGTGCAGGACGGTGGCGTGTACGTCGTGCACGT
>JAWXCM010000252.1:0-3771 GCA_034408745.1 Bryobacteraceae bacterium | reverse complement strand
GGGGTCGTCTGCGGATATCACCTTTCGATCATTCGGCCTCAAGTCCCATCATGCGGTCCTTTCGTCAAGCGCTTGTTTGATTCGGCTTACAGCAAAGCTACGGTCGCCGTGAAGGCCAACGGGCTAACCCGTGTCGGCCTGTCGCAATACGACATTGACAACATCCAGTGGCCGTGGCCACCGCCGGAAGAACAGACAGCGATCACGCGGTTCCTGGACCGCGAGACCTCGAAGATCGACGACCTCATCTCCGAGCAGCAGCGGCTGGTGGAGTTACTGAAGGAGAAGCGCCAGGCGGTCATCTCGCATGAGGTGACGAAAGGGCTGAATCCGGATGCGCCCATGAAGCCGTCCGGCGTCGAGTGGGTAGGCAACGCGCCGGCCCACTGGCAGATCGTGCGGCTCGGTCAATGCGCGAGCATTGAGAATGGGACAACACCAGACAGGACCAAGCAACAGTATTGGCGGGAAGGCAATGTGCCGTGGCTGAGTTCAGGTGAAGTAAACCAATATCAGGTCGTAGAGGCTAGAGAGTTCATCACAGAACAAGCACTTCAAGAATGTTCCCTCAGGTCGCTTCCAGCCGGCACAATCTTGGTCGGTCTGATTGGTCAAGGCAAAACGAGGGGAACTGCAGCGATCCTGCAGATTGAGGCGGGCATTAACCAAAACCTTGCAGCAATTCTGCCCAGCCACAGTTGAGATTCAGAATACTTGCTCTACCTTTTTCAGTCGATGTACGAGTACTTACGAGAGTTCGGGCGAGGGGGCAACCAAGCCGCACTGAATTGTCAGATCTTGGCTGCTCTGCAAGTTCCCTTACCGCCTAAGGGTGAGCAGGCCCAGATCTGCCGCCATTTCTCGGTTGTGCTGGATTCAATGCGACGGCTTGGCTGGGAAACCGAAGCGGCGATCGAGCTACTGCACGAACGCAGGACGGCGCTGACTTCAGCGGCCGTGACCGGCCAGATTGACGTCCGCACGCCCGTCCTCGAGTCCATCGCATGAGCCTTCACAAGGAGATCGCTTTCGAGAGCGAAGTCTGCCAGCACCTTGGCGCGCATGGCTGGCTGTACGCCGACAGCGATGCCGCAGGATACGACCGCGCTCCCGCGCTGTTTCCCGCCGATGTCGTGGCCTGGATTCAAGCAGCACAGCCAGCGGCCTGGGAGACGCTTTCGAAGAATCACGGCAGCCAGGCGGCCGAAACGGTTCTGACTCGCCTGCGCGACCAACTGGACCAGCGTGGCACGCTCGACGTTCTTCGCAATGGCATCGAGCTGCTCGGCCTGAAGCAGCCGCTGAAGCTGGCCGAATTCAAGCCGGCGCTGGCGATGAATCCAGACATCCTGGCTCGCTACGAGGCTAACCGGCTTAGGGTCGTGCGGCAGGTGCGCTACTCGTTGCACAACGAGAACTGCCTCGACCTGGTGTTGTTCCTCAACGGCATTCCGGTCGCGACCGTGGAGCTGAAGACCGATTTCACGCAGAGCATCAAGGACGCCGTCGACCAGTACAGCTTCGACCGCCTTCCTCGGCCGAAGGGCCAGTCACCGGAACCGCTGTTGTCTTTCCCCGGGGGCGCTCTCGTCCACTTCGCCGTAAGCAACAGCGAGGTGGAGATGGTGACCAGGCTCGATGGCCCGGCCACGCAGTTCCTGCCGTTCAACCAGGGGGATGCCGGCGCGAAGGGCAATCCGGTGAACCCCAAGGGCGGTCACCGCACGGCCTACCTGTGGGAGCAAGTGTGGGCGCGCGAGAGCTGGCTCGAGATACTTGGACGCTATCTGATTGGTCAGCGCGACGCCAAGAAGCAGCTCCAGCGGGTGATCTTCCCTCGCTACCACCAACTCGACGCCACGCGAGCCATCCAAGCTGCAGTACTCACCGATGGCGCCGGCGGGAAATATCTGATTCAGCATTCCGCCGGTTCCGGCAAGACCAACTCCATTGCCTGGACCGCCCACTTCCTGGCCGAACTGCACGGCGCTGATAACCGAAAGGTCTTCGACACGGTGATCGTGGTCTCGGACCGCACGGTCATCGACTCGCAGCTGCAGGAAGCCCTGTTCGACTTTCAGCGGACCACCGGCGTGGTCGCGACCATCACCGGCGCCGACAGCAGCAAGAGCGCGCAGCTGGCCGACGCCCTGTCGGGCAACAAGAAGATTGTCGTCTGCACCATTCAAACGTTCCCGTTCGCCATCCAGGCCGTTCGCGAGCTGGCGGCCACCCAGAACAAACGGTTCGCCGTCATTGCCGACGAGGCGCACAGCTCCCAATCGGGCGAGGCGGCGGCGCAACTGAAGGCGGTCCTCAATCCCGAAGAACTGGCGTCCCTGGCCGACGGCGGCGAAGTCAGCGCCGAAGACATGCTGGCCGCGCAGATGAGCGCGCGCGCGGGCGATGCCGGCATCACCTACGTCGCATTCACCGCCACGCCGAAGTCAAAGACGATGGAGCTGTTTGGAACGCGGCCGGATCCGGGCCGGCCGGCCGGACCGGGAAACCTGCCGGCGCCGTTCCACGTGTACTCCATGCGACAGGCCATCGAGGAAGGCTTCATCCTCGATGTGCTGAGAAACTACACGCCCTACAAGCTGGCCTTCAAACTCGCGCACGACGGCGCCGACTACGACGAGAAGACCGTCGAACGCGCGGCGGCGATGAAGCGCTTGATGGGCTGGGTCAAGCTCCACCCGTACAACATCTCGCAGAAGGTGCAGATCGTCGTCGAGCACTTCCGGGAGTACGTAGCGGCACGGTGGTCGCGTTCTCGGGCGAGGTGAACGACAAGGAGTCGGGGACCGACCCGTTCACAGAGAACAGCAAGACACTCAATCCCAACCTGAAGGGCCGGGATATTCGCGAAGCCTTCAAGGGCGATGAATACCGGATACTGCTGGTCGCCAACAAATTCCAGACCGGCTTTGACCAGCCGCTGCTCTGCGGCATGTATGTCGACAAGCGTCTGGCCGGCATCCAGGCCGTGCAGACGCTGTCGCGCCTCAATCGCGCGCATCCAGGCAAAGACACCACGTACGTCGTGGACTTCATCAACGACTCGGCCGAGATCCTCGAGGCGTTCAAGACTTACTACACAACAGCCGAACTGGCGGCCACGACTGATCCCAACCTGATCTTCAACCTCCGTGCGCAGCTCGATGCCGCGGGACACTACGACGACTTCGAGGTCGATCGTGTTGTTGCCGTCGAGCTCAAGCCCGGAGCGACGCAAGGTGAACTCGTGGCTGCCCTGGAGCCCGTCGTCGATCGCCTGCTGAAGCGATACAAATCCGCACAAGAGGCGCTACGCTTCGCACGAGCATCGGGCGACGACACGGCGGCCGATGCTGCCCAGAGCGAGCTGAACGCGTTGATTCTGTTCAAAACCGACTTGGGCGCGTTCGTCCGCCTCTACACGTTCCTCTCCCAGATGTTCGACTACGGGAACACGGCCATCGAGAAGCGGGCCATCTTCTACAAGCGCCTACTGCCGCTGCTGGAGTTCGGCCGCGAGCGGGAAGGGATTGACCTGTCAAAGGTCGTGCTCACGCATCACACCATCCGCAGTCTGGGTAAGCACGCCATGCCTCTGGGTGGCCCGGGCGCGAAGCTCGAACCGCTGACCGAAGCCGGGAGCGGCAGCGTCCAGGAGCGAGAGAAGGCTCGACTGAACGAGATCATCGAGAAGGTGAACGATCTGTTCGAGGGCGAGCTGACCGACCAGGACAAGCTGGTCTACGTGAACAACGTGATCAAGGGGAAGCT
>JAWXCM010000251.1:0-61149 GCA_034408745.1 Bryobacteraceae bacterium | reverse complement strand
GGCTCCAGGAACTGCGACATCACCCTCGCCGAAGAGTATCCCCTCGACGACCCAGACTTGGTTAATGACGTTCCGCTACTGATCCGCGACGCTGATAGCTCCCAACACAGTGCCCTCGTGCACGCGCTTCGCGGGCAGAATCTCGTCATCGAAGGCCCGCCGGGAACCGGGAAGTCGCAGACGATTACCAATCTCATCGCAGCTGTCCTTGCCAAAGGCAAGACCGTCCTCTTTGTTGCTGAGAAACTGGCCGCTCTGGAAGTTGTCCGTCGCCGACACGGTAATCGAGACGGTGACGCCGAACGCGCAAAGATGGCGGCGTGTCTCTGGAACTGGTCCTGAATGTGCGAACATCTGCGCATCGGCTCGAGCGTCAATGAGGCCATGCTGCGGCTGGTGCTGGACGCCGTGCGGCGACGATCCATTTGCCTGCCAGTGTGCGGGTGTACTTGTGCCTGGCGCCCACCGACCTGCGGCGAAGCTTCGACGGTCTGTACACGCGCTGGTACGGGACCACCTGCAACTGGATGCCTTCGCGGGCCATGTGTACATCTTTAACTGGAAACCGCTCCAGGCCTGCTCTCAGGCCAGCACATTCCAGCCCTGCGGAGCAAGGCGGTTCACCAGCCGCTTACCTCAGGTCACAGGCGTGGCGCAGTGCGAGCATTCAACGACTCCACGTTTCCGGGCGGGTCTTGTCGCCGGCCAGTTACTGCAGCAACTGTAAGAATTCGCCGGAGTTGACGAACTCGCTCACAAGGTCGCGCAGTGGCGTTCCACTTGCAATCGCACGTGCGCGACCGTCCTTCTCGATCGCGGTAGCCTCGCGCTGAAGCAGGCACGCGTACAGCAGAAACGCGGTCAGCCGGGGGCCGGTACCAATGCGAAATTCTGGCGTGTTCAACATGCTGAAGGCAAACTGCACCCGTGAAACGCCCTTCTGCAACGCTTCGCGGACCTGGAAGTCGACCTCATCCTGCTTAGCCTCACGTAACAGCACTTGGCGGTACATCACGCGAACGAAGGAAGCGTCTGTCAGATTCGGATTCTGAAGCTGGAATTCCTGAGACAGCAAGAAGTTGCCCGTGATGCTCACAGGATTTGCAATGCCGTTCAGAAGCGCGTCCCTCTGATAGATGTAGCCGGCGAACTCGGGATCACGGTTGAGCAGCCCGACATACAGGCCCGCGACAAATCGACCAACCAGGTTGAACTCGTCACTGCCGTAGAAGAACAGTGTAAGATCTGTACGCGACATGCTCCGCAGGGCAGCAGTTTGGACCGCAATTTCCTGTGTAGAAGGAATCCTGCCGAAGAACGAGTAGTAGAGGAGCGACACAAAGCGTTCGTCCGGTGTGCCTGTTGCGCCTGCCTGATCGATAGTGAGGGTTCTATCGCCTACGGGAATGATTACCCGCCTGCCGTTTGTTCCAAAGTTCGGCGCGATATTGTAGTAGAACCCTCCCGATCCCGTGCCTGTGAGGGACACCACCACCCACAGAACAGGCGTGCTGGCGTTCCAGGTGCAATTGCCCGCCGTGAGTTGCAACGTACCGCGAGTTCCGACTGCGGGCACGTTCAGGGTGTATGTGCTAAGCGTGACCGGGCAAGGCGAAGCGACGACCAACGAAGCGGTTACCACCTTCGCCGCAAGTGACGGTGCGGTTATGGTCAGATTTGCATTGTAAGTGCCGGGCGCAAGACCGGTTGGGTCGGCCGTTACCGTCACTGCACTTGGCGTAGACCCGGAAGACGCAGATACCTTCAGCCATCCTGCCCCGGAACTTAAGCTCCATGACAGTACTCCGGCGGCCGCGTTTGTAATGTTCACAGCCTGCGTTTGTAAGGATGCTGCGGTAAAACTCAGCGCGCTCTTGTCCGTTACGAGTGCCGGCGCGACGAAGCCAGGTACCTCTATCAGGTGACGCGTACGATTTCCGTTCGCGTCGTAGGTGTAACTAACTATTGCGCCGTTGGGGAAAGTGTCGGAAGTGAGCCTGTTAAGGCTGTCATACCTGGCCGTCGCACCTGATCCAGATTGGGACAAGACGCAAAGGAGGAAGGCAATCCAGAAGGAACTTATCCAGACTGTATGTGGTCCCAAGATGTTCACTCTCGCGTGGTCCCTCGGCAAGATAATTGTGTTTACCATGGAAACGTCCAGTTACTAACGGCGTTGAAGCTGCTGGTCGCCCAGTCTCCCGCTTTGTTGAGCCCTTGATCAACGAGTTTCATGGGTTCATCGACATCGTCTAACCAGTTGGGTTTTGAGCTCCAGTCCTCGAAGTTGTTGCCCGTAACAGCGAAGCCCGCCCGCACAACACCCCCGACGAGCGGGTCGGCAATGGACTTTGTTCCAAGCACATTGTATTTATATGCGAGATTGCCAAGTGTTGCGCCGGCCGCAAAGGTGCCCGTGTAAGGATTCAGGCCGACGACTTGAAGCGCCAGAACGGAAGCGCTCTTGTTGCGAAGCTCGTGCAATGACGCAACCACATCACCACCCGATGTCGCAGCTTTATTGAGCTCATACCATGACGTACCAAGGTCGAAGATGTCAAGAGCGGCACCCGCTTGCCCCAAAAACTTATCCGCACCCTTTATCAACTTCGAGACCTTCGGCGCGAACTTAGCTTTCTTCGCGATGTTTACCCCTATATCGCCGGCAGCGACAAAGCCACTGAGACCATCAAGAACCGTTTCAGCCCAAAGGCCCCTCGGGTCGATGAGGCTCAGCGGATTCTGCTTGCCATAAACAAATCCACTCAAAGATACGTCGAGCGTGTAGTGAGCGGGGTCGAAGCCCGTGAAACGCCCGGTAGCTGCGTCGTACAAGCGATGCGTCATCATCGTATAGCCACCAGCCACGACAGGGACCGAGTGCCTCCCGAGAAACAGAAAGCTGGTTGACTTCGACGCGCTATTCACGACGACCCGACCGAACGGATCGTAACGGAAAGTCCCAACGGCCGCACCGCCAGAGTCAGTCAGCGCTACGGTCGAGCCTTGAAGGTTGTGAGCAAAGTACTGGGTCCCTGCCGCGGCGATTTGCGACACCATGCCGACGCCGTACAGGTAGGCCGTCTGGACGTTACCTGCTGCGTCCACCTCCGCGAGAATCCTGTTGTTGGCGGCCATCGGATCCTGGATATAGCGTGCTGTGCCGCCGGTGAACATTTCCGCTAGTCGACCGTCGCCGAAATACCGCAATTGCGCCTCGACACCCCCGCCCGTAAGGCGAGTCGCACGGTTGTTCTGATCATAGGTAATCGCGGTGTTCCCACTACCCGCTGGCATGAGAACCACATTGCTGTTCTTGTCGTTGCCTACAGGACCTAGCGAGGTTGCGGTCAGCCGTCCGGCATCGTCATAGGTGTAATTGATGGTTGATGGCGTGAACTCGGCGCCGGTTAGGCCGGAGATGTCGTTGTTGATGGGATTGCCATTGTTTGACCATGCCACGGTCTCTGTGTAAATGCTGGTGCTTCCTTTCTTATACTCAATCCTGGTTGTCTGCCCTGCGGCGTCGTACGCCCACGTTGCCGTCACGCCATTCGGCTGAGTCATTGTGATTACCCGGCCAGTGGCATCGTAGGCGTAACCGGTTTGGGAATTGTTCCAGTCACGAACACTGGTCAGCCGGTTATCCGCGTCAAACGTCGACGTCGCTTGCTTTCCCGGGCCGTACAGCACGCCTGTCCGGTTCGAAGCCGCATCGAAGGCAAACGTGAATTGCGTGCCAAGTGGGTGTTGATAGCCCGTCGTACGGTTTAGCGAATCGAACGTATATTTCGAAGTTCCGATGGCATCACTCATCTGGGTTCGATTGCCCACCGCGTCGTAGGTGAAGGTAACCACGCCACCTCCCGTCCAGGTTATTCCTGTGTTACGGCGGTTGCCGTCCCATGTAAAGGCCCGAGTGTTTCCGTTGCCGTCCTGTACCGTAGTCAGGTTTCCTGCTGCATCCCATGTGTTGGACACAACATTGCCCAACGGGTCACGGACGGTAAGCAGCTGATTGATCGCGCTCCAGGTAAACGTAGTCTTCTTGCCTCTCGGATCCGTGATCGCCGTGCGATTGCCGACGCGATCGTATTCGAATCGAGTAATGCCAGAAGCCGCATTCTTAACAGCGGTGAGCCTGCCAAGCTTGTCGTACGTGTTTTCAGTCCGATTCCCAGCAGCATCCACCAACGCAGTTACCCGGCCAGCCGCATCATAATCCATCAAGGTTTTGGAACCGAGCGGGTCAGCTATCGAGACCGGCCTGTTGTTGACATCGAAAGTGGTGGTGGTCGTCCTGGCTGATCCGTCTGTCACCGACGTCCTGTTCCCTTCTGCGTCATATCCGAAGATATTCACAACACCTGCGGGAGTGGTCTCCTTGATCAACCTTCCCTCCGCGTCATAGGTATAGGACCGTGTATGGGCAAGCGGATCCGTAATGGTCGCTGGATTACGGCGCTTGTCGTAAGTAGACGCAACCTTTCCGCCGAGCGCATTAGTGGCCACTTTCATCTGATAATTCTTGTCGTACGAGAGGCCAGTAACTCTACCCAGCGCATCCTTAACGGAGGTCCTGTGATTATTTCCGTCGTATGTGTAATCGGTCTTTTGGCTTAGAGGATCAGTGAAGGAAATGAGATTGTCGTTTTCATCCCATGAGAACTGAGTGGTGAACTTCAGCGGATCCTGGGAACTCAATCTTCGTCCACCTGCATCCCACGTGAAGTTGGTCTGGCCATTTGCCGCGTCTTTCGTCGTAGTGAGGTTTCCCGCGATGTCGTAAACATTGGTGATGACACGACCCTCCGCGTCCGTGTTGGACGTAACCTGTCCGGCAGCGTTGACGATGAAAGTGGAGACACCGCCATTCGCATCAGTAACTGAAGTGAGGTTTCCGCGCGCGTCGTACGCAAGCGTGGTCGTGTTTCCAAGCGCATCTTTGCGGCTCACGGGATCGTTGTTCGCGTTCCACGTGGTCTCATTGCTGTTCCCGGCGGCGTCGGTCATCTTCGTCACGTTTCCCCTCTCGTCGTACGCGAATGCCGTTACATGACCAAGCCTGTCCGTCACCTTGGTGCGATTCCCATTCGCGTCGTATTCATACCGCGTTTCTTTGGAGGACGAATCACGCATCGTGATTAACCTTAGGAACTGGTCATGAATGTGCGTCGAAGTGTTCGCGTCGGGGTCCGTGATGGTAGTTGTTGTGGTAGACCCGTCCGCTGCCGCTGCCCACGCGTACTTCCAGGTGTTGCCTTCGCCATCCGATTGCTGGAGAACTCGTCCCGAGTCGTCGTATATGTTGGTCACGAACGTGATACCCTCCGGATCGACCCCGGTAAGCATCCGTCCGGCTGCGTCATACGTGAACGTCGTACGTTTGCCACGTGCATCGTCCACGGTCACCAAGTTTCCGGAACTGTCATACGCATACCGAATAGTTCGTGGCCCTGGTGGCGCGGAAACAGAGATAATTCGCCCGCTCCCGTCATATGCCAACGTGATCTGACGGCCCGCCGAATCAGTAATCTGGGTTAGATTCTCCCCCGCATACGTCAGGACATTGGCGTTGCCGTTCCGGTCCTCGATCTTCACCAGCCGCCCTGCCGTATACGAATAGCGGATCTGCGAACGCGTGGTGAGGACCAGTGTCGAAGTCGGAGTTCCGGTCAGGCGATGCAGTGTACGTTCGTATACAGGGCTGTATACACCATTTGCATACGCGAATGTCGCCACCTGCCCGTTAGGAAGGTTGATCGTCACGGAACTGTCTTGGTCGCTGACAGTCGCTGAAGACAGAAAGTTGTGAGTCCACTTCCGCCCGATCTTGACGGGACCATCCGGGTCTTGCGCGTTGTAATACCGGGTGAAGCGAAACGGTAAGCCCGGGCCAGGCAGGGCCACGTCAGTCTTGTCGTACGTATAGTTCCCGGTCGACGTATCAATTGGGTCACCATGCGAGCCACTGTTCACGTTTGACGTAAGCTTTCGTTCCGGGTAGTTGGCGTTGATGGTTCGAATCACTTCGTTACTGGTCTTGCCCGTCGTCTTATCTCGGAAGATGATCGCCTGTGCTCCCGGAGGCGCGAGCTTGCTGTCGTAAGTGTTCTGGACGTTGCCATTTGCGTCGGTGTTGGCTGTCCCAAGAGGGACAATCGTGCCGTCGGGCATTTTGACAAACACGTCCACCTGCGAATTCTTAGTAAACTGCACACCTGTCGTAAGAAATTGTGTGCCTTGTCTGCCAGATCTTTGGCTGGAGCTGATCTGGGGAGCTGCCGCGCCTTCGAGCACTTGAAACTGCACGGAAGAACTGCCACTGGCGTCGGAGACTGTAGCTGTCCAGGCTCCGGCGGTCGTTCCGAACGCAACCTGGAGAACAATCCGATTTGAGCCCACTTGATCCGCCTGCGCCGACGTGAATGTCTGTGTGCCTTGCGGTCCCTGGAGTTTGACAGTTGTGTCTAACCCGAGCGCGGTGCCAACAATCGAAAAGTATTGTTTTTGCGCCAGTCCGGGAACTGGGTTAGGGGAAACCGAGCTAACTTTGGGCCCCGGTGTTGAGCACGTGGCGTCATCCGTAATGGTAACGGTCGCCGCACCAGCCGTTTTGTTCTTGCCCGCATCTGTCGCTACCAGGGTGTAGGTGTCGACAGCCGTCTTGCAGTCCGCAGTCCAGGCATAGTAGATCTGACCTCCGAAGTTAGCCGTGGTCTGACCGAAATCAAGGCTCGTTCCGCCAGAGCGCGTCAGCGTAAGGCGTACCACACCAAGTGGCGTGAAGTTTGTGCCCTTGATCGCGAAAAATGTACCCGCACGCGACCCGGCAGGCGGATTGATGGTCGCGGTCGGTTCGGTGGTAGTCTGGCAAGACGAATTTGCCGTCAGGTTGACGCTGGCGATGTTGCTGGACTGGTTACGCGCAGGGTCAAACAAAACAAATTCATACGTGCCGACAGGGTCGGAACAGCCAAATGCATAGTCGAATGAAACGAGCCCCTGGGCATTCGAACTTACGTCGGGAAGCTGGTTGATCATCTTGCCCGGCGGCGTCATCCACCTCTGCAGACTCTGGTTCGCGCTATAAGCTCCACCCGTGAACTTTACTGACTGGTTCTGCTGCGTAGCAGCTGCCCCGCTGCTCAGCGTAGGGTTGCCCGCGGCGACCGTAACAGGAAGCAAACCAGACTGCTTGCCATCCGGATTGGTAACCCGAAATGACCAGGCCCCGGGATTGTTTAGAAGCACTTGCACCTGAATCGAGGTCGTCGAGACGACTGACACCTGCGAACCCGTTAGTGTTCCGCTGCCGCCCGGATACGTGACGTTCACCGAAGCACCGCTCTGAAACCCCGTCCCGGTTAACGTGAGAGTCTGATTCTGACCGCTAACGGTGGGGGCAACCGGATTCACGGCCGAGAGGGTCGGTGCCGACCCCGCCGTTGCGGTGACGTTGTACACCAGCCCGCCATTGCCGTCAGGATTATTGATTTGGAAGCCGTATACGCCGGCGGTGCTGAAGCGCACGAGTGCTGTTAATTGCTTGTCCGAGACGAATGTGACCTGACCGGGTGGCCGCAATTCTGAACTTCCCCCCGAATACGTAACCTTGATCCAGGCCTGGTTCTGGAACCCGGATCCGTTAATCGTAATGGTTTGGTCGACGAGACTGGCCAGCGGGGTCGCTGGAAGCACGGATGTAATTACAGGGCAAGTTGGATTCGCGGATACCGTATTCGTCACTTTCGGGCTCGTCCAGTTCTTGCTGACGTCGGTGATCCAGTTCGACCAGGTATCCGGAGCGTCGCTGCATGCGTAGTTGTAGTCCCAGGTGCGGTTCCCTGAGGCATCGCCGGTGGTGTCAGAAGCCGTGATCACCGGGCCTGTCGAGCTCTGGTAGTATCGCTTCACAACTCCCCCCGGCGTCAATCCAGCAGCGGAATACGTGAACTTGGTGGTTAGTTGCTGGCCCGTCGCAGGATTGGTTGTAAACGTCGGTTGCGCCGATGCGTTGACATTCAACTGAGCAGGCGAAGTGCGAGTTTGCGCGCCGTTTACTCCTTGCACGGTCATGTTCGCGGTTCCGGTCGGCGTAGCGGCGTTCGTGACGACGGTGAGTGTCGAGGTTATCTGTCCGTTCGAGGGAACGTTAACCGTCTTGGTGCTGAACCCTGTCCCGGCGAGCACTTGATTACCCGGCAGGTTCAATACGTCCAGAACCACGGAACCCGAGAAGGCGTTCTGGCTCTGAACTGTGACGACGAACGTTGCGTTCTGGCCTTGTGAAATGGTTGCGGTCGACGGAGATACAGAGATGCTGAATGCAGCGGCACAACTGGGGTGCTGGGTCACGGAATGGGAGACAGTGGGGCTCGTCCATCCTCGCGACATATCCACGATCCAGTTAAACCATGTTCCGGGAGCGTCTGAGCACTGGTATGTGTACGGATATGTAATCGACCCAGAACCGCTCGCTGTTTGCGTAGGCAGTTGCACAGCGCTGTCGCCAGATCGCTGGTACCAACGCTGGATGCTGGCGTTCGGAGTCAGCCCATTCCCGGTCAGGACGAAACTGGTAGTCAGTTGCTGTCCAGAAGACACATTCGTCGTGAACGTAGGGTTGTACGCGCCGCTGACCGTCAGGGAAGCTGAGGCAGTTTTCGTGGCCGTTCCACTGGTCGCCTGAATAGTCATGTTGGCTGTTCCTGTCGGAGTGGAACCGTTGGTGACGATTGTCAATGTCGAAGGCGCAGTGCCGTTCGCGGACACATTGACGGTCTGCGGGCTGAAGCCCGTGCCCGCCAGTACCTGGTTGCCTGGCAAATTCAGAACCGAAAGGGAGAGCGAACCCGCGAAGCCGCTTAAGCTCCGGACGGTAACGTTGAATGTCGCAGACTGGCCCTGGGTGACGGAGGCGGACGCATTTGAGACGCTGACCTCGAAGCAATTGCTGTGTGCAGAGACGGTGTTGGACACCTTCGCACTGGTGTACCCGATCTTGCTGTCAACGATCCAGTTTTGCCACGTACCAAGTGGGTCGGAGCATACATATGTGTAGGACCACGTGACAGTACCGTTTGAAAGTGACGTCTGGTCTGAGATGCGGACTGCGGACTGACCCGGTCCCTGGTACCACCGCTGGATTGTACTATTTGAAGAGAGGCCACTGCCTGTATACGAGAAACTCGTTGACAATTGCTGGCCCGACGAAGGATTCGTGGTGAACGTCGCGGCGTGCGCCGGCAGTACCATCAGCAGCAATCCCGTGACCGCCCACGTCGACACGTTCGTTCTAAATCGAATAGCCGATTCCAGCTTCAGGAGCACTCCGCCCTCCGCTTCAGTACCAGGATATTGCAGCCGTACCCGCCGCATTTCCGACTAAGTCTACCCGGAAGCCCCCCGGGCTAATCGCGCCGCAACGCACAAGGATGCACATTTATGCACAATTGAAGTTGCTTAAGTAGGTTTTGAACCGCTATTGTGAAAAGCGACAACCTGCCGAAAACTATGTCTCAGCGGGATCATGGTGGAACCTTAGAAGGTTGGAAAGACATTGCTGCTTATCTTGGGGTGGCCGTCGGCACTGCCCAGGCACGGGAAAGGGACGCCAACCTTCCCATCCGGCGTACGCCGGGGCAGCGTGGTCGTGTTTACGCTTTTTCTGCTGATTTGGATCGCTGGCAACTAGAATTTCTAGGTTTGGAAAGCGCACCCGTCGACCTGCCGACGGGCACGGATGCCAGTCACCCGGCAACTTCTTTGCGAAATACCGTAGAGTTGAACTCCGAGGATGACTTGGATCCTCAGGTCCTGGAAGTCGCTGCCCGACGTCCGCTTCATCAGGCAGTTTCTGATGATCGGAGCGGGGCAATAGTCTCAGAAGCCTCAGCCAGAAATGGTGCTTCCTTAATAACGAGGCACACTCTCTTCATTGCTGTTGCGATGCTTACGATCGGCCTAAGTGCGTTTGCAACGTTTGAGATATGGCGCAGCAGCAGACGGTCGAACCCGAACCTCCGAGTGGGGTCAGTAACCCAGCTCACTTTTACCGGGAATCCGAAGCTGTCTCCTGTCCTTCCCACTACCGCAGTCACGTATTTCAACGAGGTGGTAGGGGGCCAGTACTCCGTCTTGCGAATCGCTTCTCGAGGGGGCCCCGCGACACGCGTCGAACTACCCGTCAAGAATCCCTATATCTGTGATGCGGATTCTCAACACGGTAACCTGCTCATTCGGAGCGTGACAGGGTCATTCGACGACTATAGCGAGCTGTCTCTTGTTGAACCGGACGGGCGTTCGAGGAAATTGCCAGTCACCGGCTTCGACGGCGCGTTCGCACCTGGAGGAATGAGGGTCGCCGTTGCTCGAGGTCCCGAGTTATTCCTTGTTGATTTGGTGGCCGGCACACACAGACGGATTACACTTCTTCCGAACCACTACCTGTGGTGGGTCCGCTGGAAACCAGACAGTTCGCGGCTTCGATTTACTGCTACCGATGCACGTACCCAGGTGAACTCAATTTGGGAAGTAAGGCTGGACGGTAGCGCTCTGAGCCAGGTTGTAGGCAACGGATCAAAATCACTCAACGGTTGTTGCGGCATGTGGGATGCTCATGGACGCTTCTTCTACTCTGCGGTCCAAAGCGGAACTCACACTCTGTGGGTCCAGCCTGACGGAGCGAGGAACGAACAGCAGCTTACGACTGGACCCGTCAGCTACAGGGGACCCGCGGTTGCAGCCGATGGACGCTTACTTGTTCGCGCTGCCCTTAGCCGCACAGAACTGGTCTACATAGACCAGCAAACCCGCAAACCGGTGGTACTACTCGCGGAGGGTTCCGTTGAGACTGCTGCAATCGCACCCGACGGGACACTGGTCTATTCCACATCACCCGACGGAGCGCTGTGGCTGCGGGACACGTCCGGGTCAGTGTCGCGGGTTGCTCGTCCGGGGGAACGTGCGGCCGTTCCTGTTTGGTCTGCCGACGGGCAACAGGTCGCTTTTATGCTCAAGAGCGCCTCAGGCCCATGGAACATCGCGGTAATGTCAGCAAAGGGGACGGGGCTGCGCCTCATTCATCCAGATTCATTGAATCAGAATACCCCGTCGTGGGCTCCTGGTGGGCAGCAGATTGTTTTTGGGCGCATTCCTGTGCTGGAGAACCCGGATCAAATCAATCTCTCGGTGGCGGATGTCGTATCCGGCTCAGTCAGAGTCCTCGAACGCTCCACCGGACTGTTTTCTCCGGCTTGGTCGCCAGATGGCCGGTACATTGCCGCAATTGACGCCGAGAGCTTTCGGCTCGTCCTTTACGATCCCATTCGGGTAACCCGCAAAGTGCTCACGACGGCGCGAGCTGGATTTCCAAATTGGATGGCTGACAGCAAACGAATCATCTATCTCGATCCGGACTTGAGCTTCCCCTCTATTCAGTCGATTTCTCTGACCGGGAAAGTCTCGCTGGTCGCGAGCCTGGTTGGTGTTCGTCAGCCTGGCTCGACATTCGGCCGATGGTTGGGCCTCACGCCGGATCAGCGGCCTCTGCTCGTGCGCGACCTCAGCACGCAAGAGATTTTCTCGATCGAGCTTACCCACTGAAGTGATTTCGTATTGCTTGAGCCGGTCTTGATTGAGATCAGGTTCCGATTCCGATGCCCAAACCAAACCTCTAACCTTGACACTACGCACGATGAGCTCTGCCCATGGCTGTCGAATGCTGATCGCATGAACAATTCTTCGAGTTTCCCAGGCTCATCTGGCCGATTCGCTGCTTGCCATATCGAGCTTGTATTTTATACGGTCGGTTGGTGGATTTGGGAACGCCCCTGACCGCGATACCCTCAAAACTCAATACGAAATCTAAAATTCCAGCCGCCGCCAGCCGACCTATATAGTGGAAGCTGACCCACAGTCATATGGCTCTTTCTGACCAGCGCTGGATTCGTGTGTCCGGCTCCGAATTCCCCTGGGAACGCGACGCGCTCGAGTACCTCCGAGGCCAGCTCCCGGACCTCGACACCTACCGCGCCTGGACCAACTTCAGCTTCATCGCCGACGATGGCACCGTCAACGAAGTCGATGCCCTGATCCTGACCCCACAAGGCGTGTTCCTCGTCGAAATCAAGAGCCACCCCGGAGCACTCTCCGGCGACCGCGGCAGCTGGACCTTCGACATGCCCGGCGGCCGCCGCTCCTCAATGGACAACCCGCTCATCCTGGCCGAGCGGAAGGCCAAGAGGCTGAAGTCCCTGCTCTTGCATAAGAAGCCCTTCACCCCGAAGCACCACTTCTACATCGATACGCTCATCTTCGTCTCGGACCCCGACATCAGCGTCCGAATCCCCGACTCCGACCGTATCCGCCTCTGCACACGCAGCAGCATCATCGCCGCGCTGAAATCCCGCAAAGCCCTCGGCCTCGACCCCGACCCAAAGCACCTCACCGACCGCCGCTTCATCCGAGCCTTCCAGGATGCCCTGAACAACGCCGGGATCCGTCAGTCGCAGCGGATGCGCACCGTGGGCGACTACAAATTTAAGACCCTTCTCGGCGAAGGTCGCGACGGAGCATGGCAGGACTTCTCCGCCGAACACGCGAGCATCAAGGCCGACCTGCGCCGCGTTCGCATCTACAACTACGCCGTCCAGCCCCCGGTGGACCACCGCGTCGTCAAATCGGCCGCCACGCGCGAATACGAAATCCTCCGCAGCCTCAAGCACCCCGGCATCCTCGAAGTCACAGGCTACACCGAGCACGAACTGGGCCCCGCCCTCCTCTTCCAACACGAGCCCGGCGAAAAGCGCCTCGACTTCTACCTGCGCGAGCATGGCGCCTCCCTCACCCTCGACACCCGCCTCGACCTCGTCCGCCAGATCGCCGACGCCCTGCGGTACGCCCACGGCCGGCGCATCGTCCACCGAGCCCTCAGCCCCGAGTGCATCCTCGTCACAACGGCTGACGACCGCCCTCGCCTCCGCATATTCAACTGGCAGGCCGGCCGCGAACTACCCGGTTCCACCAGCGGCGACACCCGTCGCAGCTCCCTCACCGTGGATCCGCGCGAGTTCCTCGAACCCACATCGGCCGTCTACCTCGCGCCCGAGGCCGTCTCCAACCCGCACACCCGCACCGAGTCGATGGACATCTTCTCCCTCGGCGCCCTCGCGTTCTCCATCTTCACCAACCAGCCCCCCGCAGCCAACCTGCACGAACTGTACAAGCTGCTGGCCGAGCACCGCGGTCTCCCGCTGCCCGCCGTCCTCGACGCCGCCTCGGAAAGCCTGCAACTCCTGGTTCGCGCCGCCACCGACCCCAATGTGGACCTGCGCCTCGACTCAGTCGATGAGTTCCTCGACGCCCTCAGCAAATTCGAAGAAGAGTGGACCCGCCCCGCTACCGAGGCCTACGTCACCGACCCAGGCGAAATCCGGCCCGGCGTGCGACTGCCCGGCAACCTCACCGTCCGTCAGCGACTCGGCTCCGGCAGCACCGCAACCGCCTTCCTCGTCCAGAAGGACGACCGCGACTACGTCCTCAAGCTCGCCCTGCGTCCCGAACACACGGAGCGCCTTCGCTCTGAGCTCGAAACTCTCCGCCAGCTCGACCACCCCTTCATCGTCAAGCCCCAGAGCGAAATCCTCGACTTCAGCGGCCACGCCGGCTTCCTGATGGACCGCGCCGGCGAATCCACCCTCGCCGGCTGGCTCCGAGACCAGGGCCGTCTCTCGCTCGATCTCCTCGGCCGCTTCGGCCACGACCTCCTGAACGCACTCAGCCACCTCGAAGACCTCGGCATCCCCCACCGCGACCTCAAGCCCGACAACATCGGCGTGCACCAGTACGGCAAGAACAAGGAGTATCGCCTCAAGCTCTTCGACTTCTCCCTCTCCCGTCTGCCGCTCGAACACGTCCAGGCCGGCACGCCCCAGTACCGCGAGCCGTACCTCCTTAGCCGCAAGCGCTGGGACTCCCACGCCGACCGCTTCTCCGCCGCGCTGATCCTCTACGAGATGGCGACCGGAGCCTTGCCCCGCTGGACAGACCCAACCGCAGGCGAGGCCACCATCGAGCCCAACCTCATCGACGCCCCGGTACGCGAGACCCTTGCCCGCTTCTTCGAGCGCGCATTCCGCCCGTCCCCTGCCGCCCGCTACGCCTCAGCCGAGGACATGGGCTTCGCCTGGCACAGCGCCTTCACAGACACCGGTTCCTCCGAATCGCACCTGCCCGATCCCAGTGAACGGAACCGAGCCCTCAGCACCGCCACCCCAGACACGCCCGTCATGACCCTCGGTCTGTCCACCCGAGCCGAGAACGTCCTCGACCGCGAAAGTATCCACACCGTCGGCGCGCTCCTCCGCGTCCCGGTGATGCACTTCCGCCATCTCCGCGGCGTAGGCAACAAGACGCGCAAAGAAATTGTCGAGCTGCTCAGCGACCTGCGAGTTCGCTTCCCCCAGGCACCCGAGCCATCCTCCGCCGAGCAGCCCGGCCCCGCCAGCCCGGACACAGCCGCCGAAGCGAGCATCGACGCGATTGCCGCCGAACTCCTCCCGCGCTCCCCCCGTGCCACCGTGGAACGCGACATCACCGCCGCGCTTCTCGATCTCGCCGCCGCGGCGGCAGGCTCAGCGGAGAACCGGCCGCTTCTGTGGCCTCGTCAGGCTGACATCGTCGGCGCCAGATCCCGTCAGCAGATTAGCCAGATCCTCACCAAAGCCCGCGAGCGTTGGAAACGTACCCCGTCCCTCACCGGTATTCGGAAGGTAATAGCCGAGCTCCTCGACACCCACAGCGGCTACATCGAAACCTCCGAACTCGCCCAGCTCCTGCTCGCGACGCGCGGCTCCTCCGCCGAGGGTCCCGTCCGACTTCGCCGAGCTGCCGCCGTCCTCCGGGCCGCGGTCGAAGCGGAGTCCGCGCTCGACGCCCCCGACTTCATCGAGCGTCGCTGCGGCTCCGGCGTGCTCATCCTCAGGGCGGGCGCCGAATCCGTAGCCACCTGGGCTGAGTCCCTCGCCATCGCAGCCCGCAGCCTCGCCACCGCCGAATCGTTGCCGTCCCCCGCCCGCGTGCTCGAAACCCTTCGCGCCGTCCACCTGCCTGAGGCCATGACGCCCCCCGCCGACGCCCGCCTCGTATACCTGGCCGCGACCCTCGGCGGCGTCGCCGTCTCCCCGCGCCTCGAGCTCTACCCGAAGGGCATGCCCGCCGCGCAATCCCTCCAGCTCTCCGCCGCAGCCCTCGCCGGAGCCGACCAGCTCACCCCGTCCGATATCCGCAAGCGTGTCGCCGACCGCTACCCCGAAGCCGAACCACTTCCCAACCCGCCGGCCCTCACCGAACTGCTCCACGGCGCCAGCCTCGACCTCGAATGGGATGCTGCAGCCTCCGCCTATCGCGCTCCCAAACCGGCCGCAACCGAGCCGACCACCGTCGTACAGTACCGGCGCACGCAGTGGAGAGACGAGTGGGACGCCATTCCGGCGAACGAGCGTGAGGACTTCGAGCACGCCTCTGCAGTCGAGCGGGTGTTCGGCAATTCCCTGCGTCCGGGATCCTGGCTGGTGGTGACCGTACTGCCGGAAAACGCGCTCGAAGCCGGCCGGTGGCTCACTGAGCGTTTCGGGCTCGCGGAACTGGATCTGGACCGCGCCATGCTGGCCGAGATGCGCGAGGTCGCCACCGTCAATCAGATCGACTGGAACCTGATTCTCGCCGCCGACGCCGACGGCCACCCCGACCGGCCCAACCTCCAGGAGCTCGGCCGCGAGGCGTACGACCGGGTCGAAGCCCGCATACTCGCGCGCACCAGCCCGACACTCCTGACCTTCCCCGGGCTGTTGGGCAGATTCAAACTCACCGAACGTCTCGACCGCCTTCGCGAGAACGGCGGACTCGCCCTGTGGCTGGTTGCCCCCGGCCGGCGTCTGCCCCAACCGGCCATTGATGAGGCGGTGGTGCCCACGCTGAGTGAGGCACAGCGGGTCTGGCTCTCTCCCTACTGGTTTAAGAAACAGCGCAGGATCCTCACACAGGAAGTGAACGCATGATCGATACCGCCAGGCTTCTGGCCGACCTGAAGCGCCTGGTACCCGTGCTCGAAGACGACATGCGCCTTCGCTTCACAGACGAGCCGGTACTCGATACTGCGTTTCGCGAGCGCTACGACAAGGCTCGTGCCGGTGGGCGCACCGGAGCCTCCTACGAGACATGGCGCGAAGGCGAGATCACGCAGGCTGCCGTTGCGTGGTTGCTTGCCTGTGTGTTCGTGCGATTTCTCGAAGACAACGAGCTGATCGCCGAGCGCTGGATTCGCAATGCCCGCGACCGTTACCAGGATCTGTTGCACAAGGGAGCGCACCGAGATGATCGCGAGTACCTGGAACTCGCATTCGCCGATGTGGCGGCGCTGCCCGGCGTCGGCGGTCTCTTCGACCGTGCACACAATCCGCTGTTCGCCCTGGCTCCGACCGGAACCGTAGCCCGCAGGCTGCTCGATTTCTTCCGCGACACCGCGGCGGACGGAACATTCCACGACTTCGCGGATACAGTGGAATCGACGCGGTTCCTTGGCGATCTCTATCAGGACATCTCGGAGTCGGCGCGCAAGCGATACGCGCTCCTGCAGACGCCGGACTTCGTCGTGGACTTCATCCTCGACCGTACATTGGAGCCTGCCCTGAAGGAATTCGGGCTGAAGGATTTCCGACTGATGGACCCGGCATGTGGGAGTGGCCACTTCCTGCTCGCAGCCTTCGACCGGCTGTTCCGTCGCTGGACCATCGAGGAGCCAGGAACCGAGGTGTCCGTGCTCGCGCAGCGAGCACTCGACTCGGTCTGCGGCGTCGACTTGAATCCCTTCGCGGTGGCCGTCGCGCGCTTTCGACTGTTGATCGCAGCGGTGAAGGCATGCGGCATCGAGCGGCTGAGCGAAGCGTACAACTGGCAGTTCAGCATCGTGGCCGCGGACTCACTGCTGTTCGGAGCTAAGGCCATGCTCGACCCCGCCATGCTCGCGAGTGATGTAGAAGAACCGGAAGCAATCCGTCGGATCTTGCAGGAGCAGCGGTACCACACAGTGGTCGGCAACCCACCTTATATTAATGTTGAGGATCCGGCGCTGAGACTCAAATATCGCCAGCTTTACAGGTCCTGCTCAGGAAAATACCAGATAAGCGTTCCCTTCACAGAGTTGTTTTTTCATCTCTCAGTCTCTCATGCATATGTTGGCATGATTACCTCAAACGCCTTTATGAAACGCAGCTTCGGAAAAAAGCTGGTTCAAACGTGCCTACTCAAATGGGACGTGACTCATGTCATCGATACCTCAGGTGTTTATTTGCCAGGACACGGGACGCCAACCGCGATCCTGCTTGGACGGAACCGCGGCCCAGTGTCGGACGTAATTCGCGCGGTGCGCGGTATTCGAGGCGAAACCGGAATCCCGGTAGATCCTTCGAAAGCTGTGGTTTGGTCCGCTATTTCACGTCTGGTGGATCAGCCAGGAGCATCCGACCGATGGGTAAGCGTTGCGGACGCGGAACGAACGGGGTTCCATCATCACCCGTGGTCGATTGGCGGTGGAGGTGCAGCCGAACTTAAGGAGATCCTTGATGACGCTGGAAGTCCTCTCCGTTCGGAGGCAACCACCGCAATTCATGTGGTAACGCTGGAGGACGATGTTATCCTGGCGGGAGATTATTTTCGGAGAAACTCGGTAGCTCCGCAGGAACTGGTGCTCGCTGTCGAGGGTGCGGGACTTCGTGAATGGCATTCGACTCCGGGGCAACTCGGAGTGGTCCCTCGCTCGATGCATGAGGCTCAGCGGTTGGAACGACCGCTTTGGCGATGGCGAACTGGCCTCAGAAAGAGGATTTGGTTCGGAAAGACACAGGAGAATCGCGGGCTCCACTGGTGTGAACTTGGTTTCATTGCGTCAGTCCCGGCTTTGAAAATTGCGTATGGCGAAGTTGCCACTCACAACCACTTCGTCCTCGATTGCAGCGCGAGCATCTTCAAACAGACAGCGCCTGTGATAAAGCTGGGGGCAAATGCCACCAAGCCTCAGCACGTTGATCTCCTCGGCATCCTGAATTCCTCGTGCGCCTGCTTCTGGCTTCGCCAAGTCTGCTTCCCTAAAGGTGGCGACCATGTAGGTGGTGATGGAGCTCGTATCCGCAAAAACATGTGGGAAGTCTATTTTGCGTTCGATTCCACCAAAGTCGGCCAACTTCCCCTGCCAGCGGGACGACCGACCGAACTAGCGACAGCCATCCAGGCCGCAGCAGACGAACGCACCACCCTGCTCCCCGCCAACCTCATCAAATCCGGAACGCCCACCCGCGAGCGCCTCGAAGCGGCGCGTCACCGCGCCGCTTTGCTCCTCCGCCGCATGATCGCGCTCCAGGAAGAACTCGACTGGCACGTCTATCACCTCTACGGCCTCATCGACGAGTCCCTCACGCTCCCCATCGACCAGGTCCCCGAAATCGAGCTCGGCCAGCGAGCCTTCGAAATCGTCATGGCCCGCGACCCCGAACTCGAGACCGCGTGGTTCGATCGCCACGGCTCCAAGCCCCACGCCCAGATCCCCGCGCACTGGCCCGAGCCATACCGCAACCTCGTACAGCGCCGCCTCGACCGCATCGCCGCGGACCGCGATATCGCCCTCATCGAGCAACCCGAGTACAAACGCCGCTGGAACCTCCCGAAGTGGGATGAACTCGAACAGGACGCGCTCCGCTCATGGCTTCTCGACCGCCTCGAATCGGAAACCATCTGGTCCCGCGAAGAGCCCGAACTCCTCTCCGTCGAACGCCTCACCGACCGAGTTCGCCAGGACGCCGACTTCCGCTCCGTGGCAGCCATCTACGCCGGACGCGATGACCGCGACCTCTCCACGCTCGTCGGAGAACTCGTGCTCGACGAAGCCGTCCCGTTCCTCCCCGTACTGCGCTACGCCGACTCCGGTCTGCGCAAGCGCGAACAGTGGGAGCGCACCTGGGACCTCCAGCGCCGCGAAGATAAAGGCGAAGCCGTCGGTGACATCCCGGTGCCGCCTAAGTACGAACGCAAGGATTTCGTCACCGGACCCGCATGGCGCCTCCGAGGCAAGCTCGACGTACCGAAGGAACGCTTCATCCTCTACCCCGGCCTCGGACGCGATACGGACCCAACGCCTGTCGTCGCCTGGGCCGGCTTCGATCACGGCGACCAGGCCCGCGCGCTCGCCGGCTACTACACCTACATGCGGGCGGACCAGGGCTGGGAGCGCGACCGGCTCCTGCCAGTGCTCGCCGGAGTGCGCGAACTCATGCCCTGGCTCTGGCAATGGCATGCGGACCTCGCCCCCATGCTCGATGAGTTCCTCCGCGGGGAACTCGCCGAGTGGACCATCACGGAAGACGATCTGAAACAATGGCGGCCCTCGACACCCAAACGCGCCCGCGCGTCGCGCCGCCGAACGGAGGCAACAGGCTCATGACAGCGCCACGCCAGGACACCCGGCCCACCCTCGCCGAACTCCTCGATCTGCCGGAGAACGTCGGGGCACAGGACTTCGTTCTCAAACTCGCCGAAGCTATCCGGAGCCCCGAAGCCACAACCAGGCAGTATGTGGTCACCAACCAGCTTGCGGCGTGCTTTGACGAAGCCCTCTCGCTGGTCCGCGGAGCCGTCGCGGAAGGCAAGAGCCGAGCCGGTTATCTGCACGGATCGTTCGGCACCGGCAAAAGCCACTTCATGGCAATGCTGTACCTGCTGCTGCAGGGCGATGCTCACGCGCGTTCTCACCCGAAGCTCAGCGGAGTCGTCAACAAGCACGCCGGCTGGACGCAGAACAAGAACTTTCTCCTGGTGCCGTATCACATGATCGGCGCCGAGACCGTTGAGGATCGCATCCTCGGCGGCTATGTGGACCGCGTCCGCGAACTCCACCCTGACGTCGCGCCACCTGGTGTCTACCGCTCCGACACCATGGTGGAGAACGCCCGCTCCCTCCGCCTGCAGATGGGTGAGGAAGCCTTCTTCCGCGCGCTGAATGCCTCGCCGGCCAAAAGCGGCTGGAAGAAGTTCGCCACCTGGGACGGAGCCAAATTCGACAACGCGGCCGCAGCACGGCACGACAGCACGGAGCACCGCGACCTCATTGGAGCGCTCGCCGGAACCCTGCTGACCTCGGCGCGCCAGAACGCCGGCTTCGTCGATCTCGACCTCGGCCTGTCGCTCATCAGCCAGCACGCCAAAGCGCTCGCTTACGATGGCATCGTACTGTTCCTCGATGAGCTCATTCTGTGGCTCGCCAGCCGCTCTACCGATGCGGCCTGGGTCACCCGCGAAGGTCCCAAAATCGCCAAGCTGATCGAAAGCGAACGAGCCGAGCGACCCGCCCCCATCATCAGCTTCGTAGCACGCCAGCGAGCCATCAAGGACCTGATCGGTCAGGCTGGGCTTGGTGCCGACCAGGACCGTGTCGAGAAGGCCATCGACTGGTGGGACGCGCGCTTCACCACCATCACACTGGAGGACAACAACCTCGCCGCCATTGCGCAGGAGCGTCTTCTCAAGCCGAAGAACGCTACCGCCGCGGAACTGATTGCGAAGGAGTTCGAGAAGACCAGCAGCTTCGGTGCGACGGTGCTCGACACTCTGCTCACGGCCGATGGCGATCGCGAGCAGTTTCGGCAGCTCTACCCGTTCCACCCGGCGCTCATCAAGACGCTGGTGGCAGCTTCCACCACGCTGCAGCGGGAGCGGACCGTACTCAACGTAATGGCGCACATCCTGGTCAAGGAGCAGCACCGCATGCGCCTCGGGGATCTGGTGCCGCTCGGCGAGTTGTTCATCGAAATGCGCGACGGGCACGACCCGTTCGGTGCCGCGCTGAAGAAGCAGTTTGAAAACGCGCGCCGGTTGTGGGAACGCAAACTGCGGCCCGTGATCGAGAGCGAGGTTGGTATCCGGTTCGATGAAGCGCACGCGGCTCCGCCGGAAAAGGCAGCGCAACTCCGGGCGCGCGAACATGTCGCAGGAACGCTGATTCTGAGTGCGCTGGTGCCCGGTGTCGAGGCTCTGCAGTCGCTGACGGGAACGCGCGTGGCGGCCCTGAACCACGGTTCCGTCAAGTCGGGTATCCGCGGACTCGAAGGCAAGCAGGTGCTCGCGTGGTGCCGTAACTGGGGCGTGCCGGAGATTCGCATCAGCAAAGACGCCGACCCGGTGATCTCCACCCTGCTCACCGACGTGGACATCGACACCATCGTCGACAGCGCCAAGGGTGTCGACGATTACGGTCCGCGTACGCAGAAAGCGCGCGATCTGCTGCTGTCGGAACTCAACGTGGACACCGGGCGCGAGTTCCCGATCGAGCATGAGTTTGCCTGGCGGGGCACGAAGCGCTACGCCGAAATCGCGCTGATGAACGTTCGTGAAATGGCCGATTCCACACTTCGCCCAAGCGGCAAAGACTGGCTGCTGGTCATTGACCTGCCCCTCGACCGCGATGGCCACGGACCAGCCGATGATCTGGCCCGCATCCGAAGGTTCCGTACTGAGAACGGCCAGCCGGTCCGCACACTCATCTGGCTGCCGGCCTTCCTTAGCGATCGAACTCAGTCGGACCTCGGCAGGCTGGTGATCCTCGATTACCTGCTGAATGCCAACGTGGACCGCCTGCGCGATCATGCGGCCCATCTGCCCGCGGTGGAACGAGCCGAGGCACGAAAGATCCTGGTCCAGAATCAGGAGAGCCTCCGGGACCGCCTGCGATTGGCACTGCGACAGGCCTACGGAGCAGCCCAGATTGAGGGTGGTGTGATCGACGAAACCCGCACTCTGGAAGCCCGAGATCAGTTCCAGTCGCTGCAGCCCGGCCTGCAGATTGTGAAACCAGTGGCAGCGTCGCTGGCAGACTCAATGAAGGCACTGGTGGCGCAGGCGCTTGAGTTCGAATACCCGTCGCATCCGAAGTTCGCCGATCTTCAGATCACGCGAAACCTGGTGCAGAAGGCCCTTGATGAAACGATGGCCGCCGTAATGGACCAGGACGGCCGTAAGGCCATTGACGACAGGACCCTCCGGAACCAGATCCGGCCGTTGTTGGAAGGCCTCGACGTAGCCAATGTTGGCGATCAGTTCCTGTACCCTCGAACCACCTGGCACGATCATTTCGAGCGAATGTGGATCGAGAACGGTCGCGGGGACATGACCGTGGGCGACCTGCGACGCTGGACCGATCTGCCGAAACCAATGGGCCTGCTTTCGGACGTGCAGGAACTCATCATTCTCGTTTACGCCCAGCAGTCGAACCGGGCATTTCGCGGCGGCATGGGAACCCCGAAGCTCGGCAATCTGCCGGATGCCTGGAAGCTGGTGCCGCAGGAACTGCCGGATGAGCAAGACTGGACCGAGGCCTGCAAGCGCGCGGGCTTGCTGTTCGGTGTTGCGGGATCGCCGTATCGCACCGCGTCGAACGTGGACAAGCTGACCAACGAGGTTAAGGCGAAAGCGACCGCTGTGGCCGAAGCGGTGCGGAGCCTCGCAGTTCGACTTCGGGAACAGTCTCCTGGCGACTGCAGGAGGCTGAAGACCGCTGGCTCAGCCGATGCCCTGGTCCGAGCCGTATTAGCCTCTGCAACACCGGTCGCGATGGTGAAAGCGATCGCGGGTGCGACGATGCAGACCTCGACCGACGCGTTGGACCGGCACATCTCAACCGCGGCCACAGTCCTGAGTGCCGTTGAGTCCGTAAACTGGCCGCTGATTAAAGGGCTTGAAAGCATCACCGATGAGCCCCGCGCCAGCGCGGCACGGAACATCCTCGATGACGTGCGACGCGCACTGGCTGAGGACCAGTACGTTACGGACCTGGCACGAGTGCTCGACGGAGCCGTCAAGCGGGCAACCGCGCTGTTGCTGGAGCGTCGCGATCCGCCGCCACCGCCGGTCATCTTCGAACGCACCCCGCCACCGACGCCTAACCCGAATCCTGGACCCAGGGCACCACGTACCGGCCAGCGTACCGTCCGAGCATCGCAACTGCAGTCTGTGGTCGATGAGATCCGCAAAGATGCAGGTGAATCGGAGGAGATCGCCCTCACCTGGGAGATCCGATCGACATGACGCCCGAACTGCTTTCGGCTACTCTCCGGCCCGACGTCGATAAAGAGAAGGCACTGGAGTTGGCGTTCGCCCTGCACAGTCCCACCAGTTGGACAGGCCCGTCGAAACTCGAGATATCGCGACAAGTGGTGCAGGTTCGCTATTGCCGGTCCGCCCTCGAAATGCGGGAGAGTTTGTGCAACTGGGATCACACCGCACCTTTGGCCCTGGTGACTCCGGTTGAGGACCACACCCTGGCTGCCGACCTGAGCGCCCGCCTGTTCAAAGGCCGCATCCGGCACGGTGACGTTTGGAGAGTACTGGAGTCGGACCTGGGTGTGCGTTTTGTGGACGGCAAACTCCGGACCGATACCTTCCTGGGCAACGCGCTGCTCGACATCGTTTCCAAAAAGTCTGTCTCGCCTCCTGTCAGCGGAGTGCTGCACGAGGAGACCGTTTGGGACCTCATCCTTCCAGACCACTTCGGGATTCCATCTGCCCGCACGGATCTCGCCGGCTTGCTAATTTGGACGCGCGAACGCAACACCTTTCACTCCTCTGATCCGCAACTGCGCAGCCGCATGATCGAGTTCTTCACCCGTAAAATCGGCCCCTCCGCGAAGGCTGTATTGGATTGTTGTCTGACGGGAGCTGATCCTCTGACTGTGGGACTGTCCTTTGAGCCGATGCTCTCCGCCGTCACCACAGAGCCGGCTCGAACCGAACTCAGCCGCGCCTTCGGCCGCATGGAGCGCTACACGGGGAACCAGCCGATTCCCCCGGCTGCCGCATCAGAGTGGCACAGCCAGGCGCAAACCGTGGCGAAGTCGCGCACATCGGATCATTCGGATCTTATCGACGGTGTCGACCGGGTGCTCACCGCGGTTGGTCTTGAGCCTCACGCCCACTTGAGCCAGTGGTCCCGGATAGGCGCCTCACAGGCACTGGACCGGTTTTCGGAAGCGCTGTCGGCAAGTGCTCTCGATGAACTTCGAAAGCGACACTGGCCTCCCTCGGATGTCGGCATACTCAGTCGAGCGGAGATGCTCCTCCGCCTCAGCCGCTGGCTGGAAACACCGGACTCCGACATGACCGGTCTTTCCTCGACAGTCGAGTGGTACCGTGCAGAAGGAAGCTGGGTGGACTGGGCCAGATCCCGACTCCGCTTCGTGTCAGAAAGCAGCAAATGGAATGCGGTTGTCGCATCTGTCCTCGAACGGTCACGTATCCGGCGTGAGGAGCAGAATCGCCGCTTCGCCGCGCACCTCGCGGACTGGACACTCGATGGTTCGCCTGGTCCGGTGCGAGGCGTCGAGACCGTGCTGGAGTCGGTCGTCGCTCCGCTTATCGAGAATCATCCGGTACTCCTGATCGTGATGGATGGCATGAGTCTGCCCATCGCGCGTGAACTCGCATCGGAGTTCATGTCCCGCCGCTGGAATTTCTGGAGCAACACCAGCCAGGAACTCGCCCCGGTCGTTGCGGCGCTGCCCTCGGTTACCCAGTACTCGCGCGCCAGCCTTCTCGCCGGACGTCTCGCATCCGGCGCCCAGGATGTGGAGTCGCGAAGCTTCTCGGCGCGCCCCGATCTTCGACGACCGGTTCTCTTCTATAAGAACGATCTTGCGCCTGCCTCAGACGAGGTGATTCGCGAGATCGCAGATACCGACCGGCTCGTCGTGGGTATCGTGATCAATGCAATCGACGATGAACTGGGTGGATCGCGCCAGATCTCGCCGGACTGGACGCTGGACTACCTCGCCGTACTTCGAGGCATCCTCGCCGAAGCTGCCACCGCGGGTCGTGTCGTCGTCCTGACCTCCGATCACGGACATATGCTGGACACCGGCTCCACCATCAGCCGCACAGGACCGGCCACGTCAGACCGCTGGCGTTCCGGAGAATCCTCTGTTGGAGACGACGAGATACTTGTGAAAGGTCCGCGAGTCCTGGCGCCCGGTGGAAGTATGGTCGGCCTCGCTGTAGAATCCGCCCGGTACCAACGGCCGAAGGTCGGATACCATGGCGGCCTGACACCGCAGGAGTGCCTGGTTTCGGTAAACGTGCTCGCCCAACCTGCTGTCCAGGTTCGAGGCTGGACTCAGGTATCGGCAGAGCCACCATCCTGGTGGTCGTCTGAGACCATTCCTCAGCCCGCCCGTCAGACGGATCTCTTCACCCCGACGCCGGACTGGATTGGCTCGCTCGTTCGCTCCGAGCTCTTCCAGTCTCAGTTGGCGAACACAAATGGGAGGGTCGTGCCGGAGCATGTCGAGGTCTCCGTGAGAGCGCTGGACGCAGCCGGAGGTCGAATGCTGAAGTCCACATTCGCTGCGCGAGCCGGCATCACCCTGGGTCGCGTGTCCTCGTATGTCGCGGCGGTCCAGCGTGTGCTCAACATGGACGGCTATGGTGTACTCGAATTGGATGAAGCTTCGCAGACGGTCACGTTGAACAGGCCGCTCCTGTTGAAGCAGTTCCGCCTTTCATGACCGTCAGTCCTCAGCGCCGAGCCGATGTCGTGGACGCACTTCGAAATGGTGCCGTCCCGTCTCGCGGACTTGAGTACCTGGCGGTGAGTCTGGACCGCTTCGAAGCTGCGCTCGGCGAGGAGCTCGACCGGGTCCGTACCGGCGGCGCGGTCTTCAAAGCCGTTCGAGGCGAATACGGCGGAGGAAAAACGTTCTTCGCCCGGTGGCTTGGGGAACGTGCAAAACGTCTTGGGTTCGCTGTCTCAGAAATTCAGATCAATGAAGCCGAGACTCCGCTCCACAGACTGGAAACTGTCTACCGTCGTCTGGTGGAGCGACTCTCGACATCCGCTCTTGAGACGGGCGCACTTCGCGCCATCATCGACGGCTGGTTCTACACCCTTGATGAGGACGTCCTGGCCGGAGAGGGCAATCGGGGCATGGACGACGTCAGGCTCGCCGAAGCGACGTCAGTGCTGATGGAGCAGCGGCTCGCTTCCATTCATCAGTTGTCGCCTATGTTCCCGGCCGCGCTCCGTGCGTATCGTCGCGCTGCCGCCGCCAATGACGGCCCGGCGGCTGAGGCTCTGCTGGCATGGATCGCAGGCCAGCCAAATATAACGGGTAAGGCGATTCGCGATGCCGGACTTCGCGGGGCAATCGACCACTTCGGAGCGCTGGGGTTCCTGCGAGGCCTCCTATTTATCCTGCGGGACAGCGGCCATCCAGGCCTGCTGTTTATCCTTGACGAGGTTGAAACCATCCAACGGGTGCGTGGCGATGTGCGCGAGAAAAGTCTGAACGCGCTCCGGCAACTTATCGACGAATTACACGCCGACCGCTTCCCGGGACTTTACCTGCTCATTACGGGCACCCCCGCATTCTTCGAGGGCCCACAGGGCATTCGGCGCCTTCCACCGCTCGCCAGCCGGCTGCATGTCGACTTCACCACGGACGATCGTTGGGACAATCCGCGTGCGCCGCAGATACGTCTTGCGGCCTTCACGGTGGAATCGCTGGTGGAGGTTGGGCGCCGCGTTCGGGATCTCTACGCAGCGCATTCCACCGCCCCGGAACGAATCGCACAGCATTGCAGCGATGAATACCTTGTGGTGCTGGCGCGAGCAGTCACCGGCGGCCTCGGCGGGAAAGCAGGCGTTGCCCCACGCTTGTTTCTGAAGAAACTCATTGGAGAGGTGCTCGACCGCATCGACCAGTTCCCTGACTTCGATCCCCGGCAACACTACTCGCTGACCCTCTCAACGGCCGAGATGACCGACATTGAGCAGGCTGCGTTCACGCCTGACGACATCGACTTAAGTCTGTGAACCCGTTCGAACGCCTTCATCCCGCCCTGCAACACCACATCGTCAACTCGCTCGAGTGGCGATCGCTCCGGCCGCTGCAGCAAGCGGCGATTGGACCGATCCTCGGTGGCGAGAACGTGCTCCTGCTTGCTCCTACGGCGGGTGGAAAGACCGAAGCCGCTTTCTTCCCGGTACTTTCCGAAATTCTTCGACACGATCTCGGTGCCGTCAGCGTTTTGTACGTCTGCCCGCTACGGGCTCTTCTGAACAACCTCGAACAGCGCCTGTCGTGGTATTGCGGCATGGTAGGCAGGTCGGCCCGCCTCTGGCATGGGGACGTTACGCAGGCAGACAAAGCCCGGACGCTGCGCGAACCGCCGGATGTGCTGCTGACCACGCCGGAAAGCATTGAGGCGATGTTGATCTCGACACGAGTCAATAAGGCCGCCATCTTCGGTCGGGTTCGTTTCGTAATTTGCGATGAACTGCACGCCTTCGCTGCCGACGACCGCGGCTGGCACCTCCGCTCGGTCCTCGCCCGCGCAGCGCCTTCCGCGCAGCGCATCGGTCTCTCCGCTACTGTCGGCGACCCGGAAGGTCTACTCTCATGGTTCGCACCCGAGCCTCGACGCGTAGTCGCACCGATCGCAGCCGGTCCACTGGACGCCGAGGTAGCCATAGACTACGTCGGTTCCGTCGAGAATGCCGCTACCGTCATAACGCAACTGCACCGTGGGGAAAAGCGGCTGGTATTTGCGGACAGCCGTTCACAAGCCGAGCAACTCGCTTCGCACCTGCTCGCGCGAGGTGTCGAAACATTCGTCTCCCACAGTTCACTCAGCCGGGATGAACGCCGACGGGCCGAGACCGCTTTCACCGAAGAAAAGAACTGCGTCATTGTAGCCACCAGCACGCTCGAGTTAGGGATCGATGTCGGTGACCTCGATCGAGTCATTCAGCTCGACGCACCGTCAACAGTGGCTTCGTTCCTCCAGCGCCTCGGTCGGACAGGGCGTCGAATGGGTTCGCTTCGTAATTGTCTCTTCCTCACTACCCACCGGGAGTCCCTGCTGCGAGCCGCGGCGATCGAGCAGTTGTGGCGCGATGGCTGGGTGGAACCGGTGCTCCCGCCTAAGTACCCCGTGCACGTCACCGCGCAGCAGATTCTTGTTCGGCTGCTTGAAGCCCGTTCCCTGACACAAGCGAAGCTGCTTGCGGGCGTGGCGGATCTCCCCGATGCCGACCGGGTGCTCGCCCACATGAGGGCTTCTGGGTTCGTTTCGAACGACGGGCCGCTACTGATGATCGGCCCCGAAACGGAACGTCTCTGGGCCGGCAGGAACTACATGGAGCTGTTGTCCGTATTCGACACACCAGAGCTGTTTGCCGTGCGACACGGACCCGCGGATCTTGGCTACGTGCACGAGTTGAGCCTTCGCACGCGCGACGGTCGCCCGGCCGTCGTGTTGCTCGCGGGCAGGCCGTGGCGAGTTTGTTCGGTGGACTGGAAACGCCATCTTGTCGATGTCGAGACAGCCGAGGAGCATGGTCGTTCGACGTGGCTCGGCTCCAGCCGCCCCTTTGGTTTTGAACTCTGTCAGGCTATGCGAAAGGTCCTCGGAAACGACAAAACGAACCCACGCTTCACGCAGCGAGCGACGAAAGAAATGGCTTCGTTTTGCATGGAACCACTGGTCGATCGAGAAGGCACCATGCTGCTGGAAACAAGTCAGGGATGCGAATGGTGGACATTCGGCGGAATGCGAGCCAACGCCGCGCTGACATACGCGTGGCCATTTGCAGTAACTTTTGACAACCTGTCGATCCGAGCCCGGGTCTCCCCCATCGAACTCAGTGAGGCCATAAACGCAGCCTGGGATCTCCTGCCGCCCGAGTCGAATCCCCGCAATGCCCCTAAGTTTGCAGAATGCCTGCCGAACGACCTTCTCGGGTTATTCGCCTGGGAACGCGACTACGACAGGAGATCGGCGGAGACGATCTCAGAGCTCCCCGTGGTTCGCGCCGCCGGCTAAGTACGAGCCCGCCTATACTAACCAGCCGACGATGACATTCAACCCATCGTCGATCACCAGAAAACCCCGAACCTGTACTACCGGGGGCAATGGTGCTATCCTCTCCTCCGGACCAGTTCTCGTCGCGCCAAACCTTACGAAAGGAAAGAAATTGGCACGTACGAGTTATCAGAAACCTAATGTGATTCAACGGGGCCGCTACTGGACCGTGAAGGTCCGGCGATGGTTCGTCGAGGACGGAGAGCTAGTCCGGAGGCAGGTCTGGGAACGGATCGCTCTGGTCGAGCACCTGTCGAGACGCGAAGCAGAACGGCGGCGGGATGAACTGTTGAGGGAGGTGAACGACCAGGTACTCCATCCGGAGCAGGTTACGGCCCAGGCGACGACCTTCCGGCAGGCGGCAAAACTCTACGAGGATCTGCATCTAGTCAACCTCGAGGACGGCGGCGCCAAGCGCGACAAGTCTTTGCTGAAGGTCCACATCCTGCCCGCGATAGGCGATCTACCGCTTACCGGGATCACGGCGGCGCACATCCAGGCACTCCTGAACAGCAAACGAGCAGGGATGTCGTGGTGGACGCGAAAAGGAATCCGGGCGGTAGTCCACTCTGTTTACGACAAAGCCGAGCTGTGGGGCTACTGGAGTGGCCGGAACCCGGCAAAGCGAGTCTCGATAGGCCGAAAAGAGTACTGCAACGAACGAAAAATACTCACAGACGAAGAACTCGGGCTACTTCGAAGCAGGTTGACCGGGAAGCAGGCGTTGCTCGTCGACACGGCGGTTTCCACAGGCTTGCGCATCTCCGAACTAACAGGGCTGCAGTGGCGGTTCCTGGATCTGAAAACAGGGAGGGCCAAAATCGAGCAGCGGCACTACCGCGGCAAGATCGGTCCTGTGAAGACAACCAAGTCGAGACGGGTAGTCCCCCTCGGCATTCTCGTCCGGCGGTTTGAGGACGCGAGGCCGACGGGTGCCAAACCAACTGACTTTGTGTTCGCTGACGACAAAGGCCGACCCTGGGATGACCGGGGCCTGCTGGCGGAGGTCCTACGACCGCTGGCGAAGGAACTGGGAATCTACTTCCGCGGGTTCGGCTGGCACTCGTTCCGGAGAGAACACCTGACAAAGCTCCAGGAAGAGGGCGCATCGGTGTTTGAGGCGGCGGCGCAGGCGGGGCACTCAAGTCCGGAGGTCACGGAGATTTACACAATCGTGAACTACGACCGGCGGGAACAGGCGGTGCTTCGGTTGCAGAAACGTCTTTTGGAGATGCCGGCGAAGAAGGAACCTGAGGACGAAGATGACATCTGTCCGTTTCTCTAAAAGAAGGCAGAAGTATCCCTAGCCACATCGAAGTGGTACAGTTTTGGTACAATTTTATCAACCGAAATCAGCGTAAGTTGCTGATTCGATTGGTCGGGCTGGCGAGATTCGAACTCGCGACCTCTTGCACCCCAAGCAAGCGCGCTAGCCAGGCTGCGCCACAGCCCGATGAGGGGACGACGACCTTTTTATTGTACCGCAGTCCACCCCGATTGCATCGTGGATATTGCGAAAACCGTCGCGTTCCAGCAAACGGGCCAGCCCCGATTCCATCCGCCGCACGACCCACGGACCCTCGTACACCAGCGCCGTCAGGAACTGCACCAGCGTCGCCCCGAGCCGGATTCTTCGATAGGCATCCTCCGCTGTGAACACGCCGCCTGTGGCCAGTATCGAGTGTCGCCGACGGTCGATCCGTGCATACAAATCGACCAGCGCGCGTGTCATTGCCGCCTCGCAGGGCTTGCCCGAGACCGCCCCCGGCAGGTGCGACCAGTGCTCAAATCCTGCAGGCTTGCCGGGCGGCAGGTTGATGCCGAATCCGTTCACGTAGCCGAAGCGCTCCACCGCCTTGAGAAACGCCTCGAGCCCCGAGACTTCGCCAAACGGAGCCACCTTCAGGAACACCGGTCGCGTAACGCGGAGCTCCTCGACCGCCTCCAGCAGCGCGACCACCCGGCCCGAGTCGGACACAAAACCCCGTCCGTCGCAGGTGTTAGGGCAGCTCAGATTCAACGTGAGGTACGAAGCGTGAGGCGCCAGCACCCGCACCGATTCCACGTAGTCGGCAATGATGCCGTCATCGGTCTCGGCAGGCGCGCCGGGACCGCGATTCGTGTTGACGATGTTGATTCCCAGTGGCACAGTCCGCCGAACCCCACTGAGCCGCGAGGCGACTCGCCGGCACCCGTCGTTCGGCAGGCCGTAGTAGACAATGATCCCGCGTTCGCGCTGCGCGGTGCGCCACAAACGAGGCTTCGGGTTGCCGTGTGACACCTCGGCCGAAATCGACCCGATCTCAACATGCCCGAACCCGAGTGCGGCCCAGAACGGCACAGCGCGCCCGCTCTTGTCGAACCCCGCAGCCAGCCCGAGCGGACTGCGAAAGCGTAGCCCGGCGACTTCAGTCTCAAGCGAGGGAATCACCGCGGGAGGGGAGGGAAGGAGCCACGAGTGCGTGCTGACGAACTCGGCCGCCTGAATGGCGCGGTCGTGAACCCACTCTGCGTTGTACACGCACCAGTTTACGCCTGTCACGGTAAGGCTGCCCGTATCATGCCCGTTTTCGGCTACTCTGACCTTGTCGTGCGGACAAGACAACAAGGCTTTACACTCATCGAACTGCTGGTCGTTATTGCCATCATCGGCGTGCTGATCGAACTGCTCATCCCCGACGTCTCCAGCGTTCGCGAGGCGGCGGCAAAGGCGCAGGCCGACAAGAGTCAGATCAGCGAACGGCTCTGTCCACCGCCGCTGTGCGCCGTCCTCGGCGCAACAGTCACCCTGCAGTTCCCGGCGATCGCGCCCGCCATCACCGTGCAGGACTTGTTCCAGAACGGCGCCTGGGTCCTGTACAAGCCCACGTTCGTAGCCAACGGAGATCCGTTTGAGCTGCAACCGCCAAGCTCGCCGGACACATTCTTCGTCGATATCCCGGCACTGCCCCAACTCGTGGAGGCGCAGGACTACCGTATTCTCGACGGTGCGGATTACGTGAATGGGAGAGTGATTCTGCCCATCGGCCGTGATTCGACCGGAGACAACTTCACCCTCGCGCTCGAAGCGAATGGCTCAAGTGGTGTGAGTGTGGTGGAGGACGAAGCCGTGCCGGAACCAGCGACCGCCGGTCCCATCGCACTGGCTCTATTGGTTACGGCGCTGCTAGCCGCGCGCCGTCAGTTTGGCGGCGGCGATCCGCGCTTCGGCCCGCTTCATCGCGTTCAGAGCGCGGGACACATCCATACCCGCTGATGCCGGAGCGCCCATGCGCTCCTTCGCCCGTTCCAGCGATTTCTGCGCACGGGCGATGTCGATCTCATTCGCCAGTTCGGCGCGATCCGCCAGCACCCGGACATGATTTTCCAGGATCTGCAGATATCCGCCGCTGATCACCATCGACCGCTTTTCGCCGGTAGCCAGCGTGTAGGTCAACTGCCCGGTGCCAAGCAGCGACAGCAGTGCGGCATGGTCCGGCAATACACCCAGCATGCCGCCTTCGGCCGGAATCTGCGCCTCTTTGGTCGGCTCCTGCACCAGGATCCGCTCGGGAGTCGCAACCTCAAGCTGAAACGAGTCAGCCATCGCGCTTAAGCCACCTTCTTCATCTGCTCGGCTTTTTCGTAAACGTCTTCGATAGTGCCCTGCATGTAAAACGCCTGCTCGGGGATCGAGTCGCACTTGCCGTCGAGGATCTCGCGGAAGCTCCGGATGGTGTCTTCCAGCTTGACGTACTTACCCTTGAAGCCGGTGAACTGTTCGGCGACGTGGAAGGGCTGCGAAAGGAAGCGCTGCACCTTGCGGGCGCGGTTCACAATGATGCGGTCCTCTTCGGACAGTTCGTCGATCCCGAGGATCGCGATGATGTCCTGCAGATCCTTGTACCGCTGGAGAATCTGCTTCACCTTCTGCGCCGTGTCGTAATGATCGTTGCCGATAACCATCGGGTCGAGAATGCGCGAGCTGGAGGCCAGCGGGTCGACCGCGGGATAAATGCCGAGCTCGGAGATGGCGCGCGACAGGTTCGTCGTCGCGTCAAGGTGCGCGAACGTGGTGGCCGGAGCCGGATCGGTGTAATCGTCGGCGGGCACGTAAATCGCCTGCACCGACGTGATGGAGCCGGTACGGGTCGACGTGATGCGTTCCTGCAGTTCGCCCATTTCCGACGCCAGGTTGGGCTGATAACCCACCGCCGAAGGCATGCGGCCAAGCAGCGCCGATACTTCCGAGCCAGCCTGGGTAAAGCGGAAAATATTGTCGATAAAAAGCAGCACGTCCTGGCCGGTGTCGCGGAAATATTCAGCGACGGTGAGCCCGGTGAGGCCGACGCGCAAACGGGCCCCTGGGGGCTCGGTCATCTGCCCGTAGATCAGAGCCACCTTGGATTTCGTGTAGTCGGACGGATCCAGCACGCCCGCTTCCTGCATTTCATGCCAGAGATCGTTGCCCTCACGGGTGCGCTCGCCGACACCGGCGAACACCGACACACCACCGTGTTTCAGAGCGATGTTGTTGATCAGCTCCATAATGACGACGGTCTTGCCGACACCGGCGCCGCCGAACAGACCGATCTTGCCGCCGCGGAGGTACGGTTCCAGCAGATCGATCACCTTGATGCCCGTTTCGAACATCTGCAGTTCGGTCGACTGCTCCGAGAACGCCGGCGCAGGCCGGTGGATGGAATAGCGCTGCTCCGTATTCACCGGACCCATCTTGTCGACGGGCTCGCCAATCACGTTCATCACGCGGCCCAGCGTCTGCGGACCCACAGGGACCGTTACCGGCTCACCCAGATCCACGGCGGGCATGCCGCGGACCAGACCCTCGGTGGGCTGCAGCGCGATGGTGCGGACGCGGCCTTCGCCGATATGCTGTGCCACTTCGACGATGATGTTCACCGGATCGGGCACGTTGAAGCCTTCGCTGGTTATGCGGATGGCGTTGTGGATGGACGGAATCTTGCCTTCGGGAAACTGAATGTCGACGGCAGGGCCGGCAACCTGAATGATCTTCCCTGTCGCTCCGTGGGACGTTTCGGTCATGTCGAAAAAACTCCTAATCCAGCGCCGAAGCGCCGCTGACAACTTCGATGATTTCGCGAGTGATGCTGGCCTGGCGGACCCGGTTCATGTAGATGGTCAGCCTGTCGATCATGTCCGACGCGTTGCTGGTAGCCGAATCCATGGCCGTCATACGCGCCGCATGCTCGGCCGCGGACGTCTCGATCATCGCGGTGTAAACCTGCAGTTCAATGTACCTGGGAAGCAGCGCCGAAAGCAGTTCGGCAGGCGGCTGCTCATAAATGTAGTCCACATGCGACGTCTCGGCAGGCGGCGTCACCGGAAGAATCTTGTTCACGGTCAGCTTCTGCGAAACAACGCTGCGAAACTCGTTGTAAATCACATACACGGCATCAATCTGGTCGTCCATTACCCGCTTCGCGACAGCCTGTCCAATCGACTGCGAATCGGAATACTGAATCTTGTTGAGAATGCCTAGATGCTCGCTCACAATGGGGTACGTGCGGCGGCGGAAATAATCGCGCCCCTTGCGTCCAACCAGCTCGAATTCCACCTGAATTCCCGGCCGGTCGTCGGCAAAGCGCTGCGCCGCACGAATCAAATTCGTGTTAAACGCCCCGGCAAGTCCGCGGTCCGACGTGAACAGAATCACGTGGATCCGGTTTTCCTGCTTCGGCACCAGCAGAGGCGACGCGTTTTCATCGCCTGCGGCAGCCGCGGCCACGTTCGACAACATCTCCCGCAGCATCTTGCCGTACGGACGGGCGGAAACCACGCGATCCTGCGCCCGGCGCAGACGAGCCGCCGAGACCATCTTCATGGCCTTGGTGATCTGCTGCGTGCTCTTGACCGACCGTATTCGTCGGCGTATGTCGATCAGACTGGGCATCGACTTATTTCTTCAGCTCGGCCATAAACCGCTGTTTGAACTCGTTCAGTACGTTCTTGAGATCGCCCTTCAACTTGTCGTCCAGAGCGCGCTTCTCCTTCACCTCAGGCAGAAGCTTCGGATACGCATTGTCGACAAAGTTGTACAGCTCGCTCTCAAACCGGCGGACATGTTCCACCGGAAGATCGTCAAGGAAACCGCCGGTGCCGGCAAACACAATCAGCACCTGCTTTTCGAACGGAAGGGGCTTGAACTGCGGCTGCTTCAGAATCTCCACCAGACGCCTGCCGCGATTCAACTGCTGCTGCGACGCCTTATCGAGATCCGAACCAAACTGAGCGAATGCCGCCAACTCGCGATACTGCGCCAGTTCGAGTCGCAGAGACCCGGCCACCGACCGCATCGCTTTAGTCTGCGCCGATCCGCCGACGCGGCTGACCGACAGACCGACGTTGATGGCGGGGCGCACGTTGGAGTTGAACAGATCCGCTTCCAGATAAATCTGACCGTCGGTGATCGAGATCACGTTCGTCGGAATGTACGCCGAAACGTCGCCAGCCTGCGTTTCAATGAACGGCAGAGCGGTCAGCGAGCCGCCGCCAAGATCGTCGCTCAACTTCGCCGCGCGCTCCAGCAAACGGCTGTGGAGGTAGAATACGTCGCCCGGGAACGCTTCGCGGCCAGGAGGACGGCGGAGCAGCAGGGAGATTTCGCGATACGCCGCCGCGTGCTTGGAAAGATCGTCGTAAACCACCAGCGCGTGCCGGCGGGAGTCGCGGAAGAATTCGCCCATCGCGCATCCGGCGAACGGGGCGATGTACTGCATGGGAGCTGGATCCGACGCCGTCGCCGCGACAACAATCGTGTACTCCATGGCACCGAAGTCGGTCAGCGTCTTGACGATCTGCGCCACGGTCGACCGCTTCTGGCCGATTGCGACGTAAATGCAGATTACGTCGCCGCCCTTCTGGTTAATGATCGTGTCGATGGCGACGGCCGTTTTACCGGTCTGACGGTCGCCGATGATCAACTCGCGCTGTCCGCGGCCGATCGGGATCATGGCGTCGATCGCCTTGATGCCGGTCTGCAGCGGCTGCTTCACCGACTGGCGGTCAATGACGCCGGGCGCCAGACGCTCAATCGCGAAGAACTGCGTTGTGTCGATGGGGCCTTTGTCGTCAATCGGCTGGCCAAGCGCGTTCACGACACGGCCCACCAGTGCTTCGCCCACCGGCACCGACATGATGCGTCCGGTCCGGCGTACCTCGTCACCCTCTTTAATAAGGGTGTAGTCGCCCAGCAGCACGACGCCAACCTGGTCTTCTTCCAGGTTCAGCGCGATTCCGGCCACGTTGTGGGGGAACTCGACGAGTTCACCGGCCATCACCGTCTCCAGACCATACACACGTGCGATACCGTCGCCGACCGAGATCACAAAGCCCGTCTCGGCTACGTTGACCGCACGCTCGTAATTCTCGATCTCTTCGCGGAGTACCCGCGTGATTTCATCTGCCCGGATCTGAGCCATACGCGTTTTTGCTTCCTGTCAGGCCGCCCATGTAAGGCGCCGTTACAAAACTCGATGAAAGATGACGGTCTACGACACCAGCGTCTGCCGCATCGCCTGCAATTGCGACCGGACGCTTCCGTCATACACCGTGGAACCAATTCGTGCGATTACCCCGCCAATCAACGACGGGTCCACCTGATACTCGGCCCGCACCTTGCGGCCTGCTACCAGTGACAAAGCGTTTTCCAGCTCCGACACCTGTGCGCCCGACAACGGCGCTGCCGACGTCACTTCAGCCCGCACCAGACCAAGCCGCTCATCGACGGCGGCGTCGTAAGCAGGCGCGATCTCGGTCAGCAAGTCGGAGCGGCGGCGGTCCAGCAGCACAAAAAGGAAATTACGGACCAGCCGCGACAACGGCATGGAAGCAGCAAGCCGCTCCACCACGGCGCGCTTGCGCGCGGTCGCCACAGCAGGGGAAAGAAGAACCGTTTTCAGTTCGGGAACCGAGCGCACCGTGCCTTCAAACGCGTGCAGTTCGGTCGACGCCTGGCGGGGATCCATCCCCGACCCGGCGGCAAACACCGCGTCCGCCAGAGCCTGCGCATATCGATTGGAGATGGCTGAGGGCATGATTAGTTCTTAACCGCCTTCTGCCGGAGTTCGTCGATAAACGCGCCGGTAAGCTGATCTTGAGCCTGCTGCGTCATGCGCGACCGGATCTGCCCCTCGGCCGATTCCAGCGCCAGTTTTGCCGAATAAGCCTTCAAATCGTGCATCGCGTGCTTGGCGGCGGACGCGACTTCGGCCTGCGACTGCGCCTGAATTTTGCGCAGCGACGCCTCGGTCTCCAGCCGGACACGCTCGCCCTCGCGGGCAATCTCATCGCGCGACTGCGTCCGCATCTGCGCCACTTCCGACTGCAGACTGTTCACGCGGCGCTCGATTTCCGCGGCACGAGCCTCGGCTTCTTCCCGAGTGCGGGTGGCCTCGGCGATACCCTTCTGGATTTGTTCTGTGCGGGAACGGAAAAATGCGGGACCGTTCTTCGAAATCAGGTAGCCCAGACCGACTGCGAGGAGCGCGAAATTCGCCCACTTCCACAGCATTTCATTGGGCATCGGAGCTTCATGCTGGCCTTCGCTGCGTTCGGTGCTGGCAGCCTCATGTTCGGCAGTTGCCGCCGGGGCAGCACCGTGTTCCTGGCCGAAAGCCGCGGGCGACGTCATCACCAACATTGCGGCAAACAGGGCCGCAAGCACTGTCTGTTTCAAGCGGCTCTCCCTTGCAGAATGGCTGATGTGATTTTGTCGGCCAGCGACTGCGTGCCGGAAGCCAGCGACCGTTTTGCCGCATCGGCCTCAGCTGCAATCTCCGCTTTCGCGCCACCGACCGTCGATTCAGCGCGCTTGCGAGCCTCGGCAACCTGGGCCGACTGCTGATCCCGCCACAGCTTCCGCTGTTCTTCCTGCTCTTTGTAGATTTCGTTTCGCGCGGCGCGAAGCTGTTCTTCGTACAGCGCGGCTTTGGCCGCAGCGCGTTCCAGCGCGGCAGCCGCCTGGGCGCGAGCACCCTCAGTCGCCTCGCGGCGCTGTGAAAGGACCCGGTCCAGCGGACCGAAAAATACCTGCTTCAGATAAAAATAGAGAAACAGGACGATAAAAAACGTCGGCAGCGACTGAATCAGAAGCTGGCCTACCGCCTTTAAAGTGTCATCCATCTGTTTGATTTGGGGGCGCGAAATTCGGGACGCAAAATGACTTTCACCCCGAAGTTCCTACGGTAACACAGCCAGTTTCCAGTCAGCAATTCAGGGATTCTTCGAACCTGTTCCAGGGGATGCGCCAAAGACCCCCGTCAGGGCTCCAGCTTCGAGTGTCTTGATCCAGTGATCCAGCCTGAGCTTTCCCGCCTCCAGCGACAGTTGCAGCTTCCAGGGACCCCACCGGACCGTCTGGATGTACCAGCCGTCGAAAATCAGCAACGGCATCGCGGTTCCGCGTCAGCTTCTCACCCGTGAGCATCGACCACACGTCGACGCGGTCCGACGCGCCCGGATCCAATCGGGCAAAAGTCGTCAGCAGATCCATCGCCGACCCGATCCCTGGCGGCGTCCTCGGCGCGGAAGAACTCGTCGTTAGGTCAGGGCGGTTCGGACGGCGGCTTTGAAGATGCGGACGTCGGGAGCGAGGGGGGAGGTCTCAATGGTGGCGAATGCGGCGTCCAGTTTCTGAAGGTCGGCGGTGAGAGCGGTGCGGTCCGCCTCGGAGATTTTCACGCCCAGTGGAGGCACCGGGCGTGGGTTCAGATTCTGGGCGAAAGAGGTGACGGCGGCCAGGGAAAGCAGCCATCCGGTGAGCCTGAGCATGACAGACAGCGTATCGCGTCAGGGGCGGCGGGTTCGGAGGACGAGGCCGGCCGCGGCGAGCGGGAACAGGATCAGCGCGAAGGTGGAGGGCTCGGGGACCTGGTTGGCGATGATCAGGTTGGGGCCAATGTACCCGGCGTCTACGCCAGCGTTACTCCCGTCGGGTCGCGCAAGCACGCCCGTGTCGGTGTTGTACCGGGCGACATCATAGGTGATTTCCGGCGTGGTGGTGGCTGTCGAGTTCAACAGGAAGTGGTCCACGCTGGTGCCCGGTGTGGCTCCGAGGACGTAGGTGCCTGCTGGCAGAACCACCGGGGTAATGCTGGTGAAAAGCCACCGTCCGGCGGCCGAAGCGGAAGCGACCACGTCGCTGCCGTTATTCACGGTTGCGGACGCCTGGAGAGCGCCACCCAGGATCCACAGTCCGACATCGTGCGACTGACCGAGGCCGTTTGAGCCCTGGTCCCAGAACCCGAGGGCGGTCACGGTGACGGGACCAGAGGTCGAAAACGACCAGCCGAGGTTGACATCCTGAAACCCTGACCCGAAGGTAGGTGCCCCGGAGGTCAGGTCGAGACCCAAAACGCCAGCGCTGAGAGTGTGCGAGCCGAGGCCGATCAGGCACGCGGCCAGTAACCAGATTTTCATCGATTTTGTCTCCAATACAGCGATTTCGGAGAATTTAGAATAACAGGAGTGGTGCTTACCATACAATGCGGTTATTCAGCTTAATCGTCAGTGATCGTTCGTCCATCTCGTCAATCCACCTCTTACCCGCGAGCCTGGTCGATGACCGGAGCTATGCTGGTGCTGTGGACCGCCGCCAGCAAGCCGAAGAGCAGGTGGGCTCCGAGTGGGCGGAGTGGTATTTCCTGACCCCGGAGGAGCGCTGGAGCGAGTCGTGCCGGATGTGGGAAACATATCTGGCGCTGGGAGGGACTCTCGAGCCTGAACCCGATAGTCAAAGCCCTTTCTTCGATGCGGACGAATGGCGTTCGCTGTCTGCTGATGGGCGGCCAGGCGTGCGTGTTCTACGGCGCGGCGGAGTTTAGCCGGGACCTCGACCTGGTGATTCTTCCGGACGAAGGCAGCCTGGAGACGCTGCGCAGAGGGCTGGTTGCACTCGACGCGGCTCCGATCGCGATCCCACGCCTGGATGGAGCGGTGCTTGACCGCGGACACGCCGTTCACTTTCGCTGCCGCGCGCCCGGGGTTGAGGGTCTGCGGATTGACCTGATGGCCCGGATGAGAGGGGTGGCTCCGTTTGCGGAACTCTGGGAGCGCCGCACCACCATCGAGACCAATGGCGCATTGGTCGACCTCCTCTCCCTTCCCGATCTGGTGCAGGCGAAGAAGACGCAGCGCGACAAGGACTGGCCGATGATCCGGCGGCTGGTGGAACAATCCTGGTACTCCGCGACGGAGCCCACCGCGGCTGCGGTTACGTTCTGGCTGAGGGAACTCCGGACGCCCGGTCTTCTGATCCAGGCGGCGAGGCAGCATCCTGATGCGGCAGCCGGGTGTCATCGGGATGCTGTTCAGTTGGCGTTGGCGGGGGACCTGTCCGGGCTTGAGGCGGCGCTTCAGGCGGAGGAAAGTGCGGAGCGGGCTGCGGACCGGGCGTACTGGGAGCCGCTTAAGCGGGAACTGGAACAGCTCAGGCTCGGGTGGCGGACGTCAGGCTGAGTTGCGGAGAGTTGGTTGCGAACTACTTTACAGGGCGACGCGGCGGCGGCGGATGGCGAGCGACATGCCGACCAGGCCAGCGCCCATCGTCGCCCACGTGCTTGCCTCTGGGACTGCGGAGGCATCGGGAACGACGGTCGGGACCCTGCCGGAGAACTTCTGCCAGTGATACTCGAAGCCGCCTGTGGCGTTCGCGCTGTTTCTTGCAGGTCATCCGTTCTCATCCAGACATTCCGAGCCATCCGGCGTTCGAATTAGGTACCGATACCAGATCTCACCTGCTTTCGATTCGCTCCTGCATACAACACCCGCTGTACTCTCAAGTGGTGATGCCGGCGGCTATTTACCTGGGCATTTTCCGGCGCAAATCTGCACGGCTTCCATGTCGCCGACCGCGTCTTTTCTTGCATCTACCTGTACGCGGACGCCGAGTTCGATATCTTTAGGCCGGACTTTCGTCGATTTTGTGCGTCGAAAAATCAACGTTTGCTTTTCGTCGATTTCCACAACGAATTGCTTCTTGTCGAAATTGCGCAGCGTTCCTTCGAATCGCGCAACCGCCGACCGCGCCAGCTCCGGTGTGAGCTGACCCTGAGCCATCGCCGCGAGCACCAAAAACAGAGTCGACCTCAGCACTGTCATAACTTCACGATAAGCTGTCAGGCGCATGCGCGCTCTCGCCTTCCTGTTGCTCCTCGCCGTGACGGCCCCCGGCCAGACCATATCCACCCTGATCGGAACCGGCAAGCCCGGCTTCGACGCCACATCACTCAACAACCCTTATGGCCTCGTCATCGGTCCGGACAAGGCACTGTACTTTTGCGATATCGATAACCACGCCATCCGCCGTCTCGACCTGAAGACGAAGAAGCTCACCACCGTGGCCGAAGGGCTCGGCCAGCCTTACGAACTCCGCTTCGACAAGGCCGGCAATCTCTACTTTGTTGACATGCCGAAGCACAACGTCGGCCGCGTCGACGCGAAGACGAAAGCTGTCACCATCATCGCCGGCACTGGCACAGCGGGCTTCTCCGGGGACGGCGGACCCGCCAGCAAAGCCGAGTTCCGGCAGCCCCACTCCATCGCGTTCGATACCGACGGCTCGCTGCTTATCTGCGATATCGGCAACCACCGCGTCCGCCGTCTCGATCTGAAGACGGGCCTGGTTTCCACCGTGCTCGGCAACGGGGAGCGCACCGCGATTCCGCGCGAAGGAGCGCCCGTCACAGGCACCGCGTTCAACGGCCCGCGAGCCCTTGAGGTGGACAAGGACGGCACCCTCTACCTGGTCCTGCGCGAAGGCAACGCGGTGTACAAGGTCGACCGCAAGGCCAATCGCGTGACGCTGGTGGCGGGTACCGGCAAAAAAGGACTCACCGGCGACGGAGGTCCAGCGGTGGACGCCACGCTGAATGGACCCAAGGGCGTCACCATGTCGCGCGACCGCAAACTGTACCTCGCGGACACGGAGAACCACGCCATCCGGGCAGTCGACCTGAAGACCGGAATCATCTCGACCATGGCCGGATCGGGCGAGCGCGGCGACGGTCCCGACGGCAATCCACGCACCTGCAAAATGAATCGCCCTCACGGCGTGTTCGCAGGGGCCGACGGCACGCTGTACATCGCCGACAGCGAAGCCCACCGCATCCGTACGTTGCGGTAAGAAGCGGTCATATACTGATGGCTGCCATGCCATCTCGTTTGTCGCGCCGCCAGTTTGCCGCCACCTCTCTGGCCGCCGCAGCCGCCGCAGCCACTGTTTCCGCCGCACCCGGAGACAAGCCGAACATTCTCTGGATCACGTGTGAAGACACAGGCCAGCAGCTCGGCTGCTATGGAGATAAGTTCGCGCGGACCCCGGTGCTCGACGCGCTGGCAGCCAAAGGCGTGCGCTACGACAATGCATGGTCGAATGCGCCCGTCTGTGCCCCCGCGCGCACCACCATCATCTCCGGCATGTATCCGCCATCCATCGGCGGGGAACATATGCGCAGCATGGTGTCTCTGCCAAAGCAGGCGCGCATGTACCCCTGCTATCTCCGCGACGCGGGTTACTACTGCTCCAACAATTCCAAAACCGACTACAACCTAGAGGAGACCGGCAAGGTGTGGGACGATTCCAGCGCCAAAGCCCACTGGCGCAACCGCAAGTCGGGTCAGCCGTTCTTCGCCATCTTCAACAACGTCGGGACGCACGAAAGCCAGATTCGCAAATCGCCGCACACCCTGGTCAACGATCCGAAGGAAGTGCGCGTCCCCGCGTATATGCCCGACACCCCCGAAGTGCGCCACGACTGGACGCAGTATTACGACAACATCCAGGCCATGGACACGCACTCGGGCACTCTGCTGAAGCAGCTCGCCGATGCGGGACTCGCGGGCGACACCATCGTGTTCTTCTACGGCGACCACGGCGCGGGCATGCCCCGTTCCAAGCGCTGGCCCTACGACTCCGGCCTCCGCGTGCCGTTAATCGCGTACTTCCCCGATAAGTACAAACACCTGGCGCCCAAAGGCTACGCCCCCGGCAAAGCGCTCAGCCGCATGGTGGGTTTCGTCGACCTCGCGCCCACCCTCTGTAGTCTCGTCGGAGTAAAGCCTCCAGCGCATCTGCAAGGCCTCGCCTTTGCCGGACCGCACACTGCCCCTGAGCGCCCGTACAACTTCGGTTTCCGAGGCCGCATGGATGAGCGCATCGACTGCGTCCGCTCCTGCACCGACGGCCGTTACGTCTACCTGCGTCAGTTCATGCCGCACAAAATCTACGGCCAGCAGATCGGCTACATGATGGAAATGCCGACCGCGGCAGTCTGGAAGAAGATGTACGATGCGGGCCAGCTCAAGCCGCCCCAGACCTTCTTCTGGGAAACCAAGCCGTCGGAAGAGCTCTACGACATCACCACCGACCGTGATGAGGTGAAGAACCTCGCGTCCTCGCCGCAGCACCAGGCCCAGCTTCTGAAAATGCGCAAGGCTGTCCATGACTGGCAGATGGAGATTCGCGACGTCGGCATGCTGCCCGAATGCGACGTGCTGGAACGCGCAGCCAAAGCCGGCACGCCGTACGACGTTGGGCATGCTGACGGGTTCCCCATGGCCCGGATCCTCGAAACCGCGGAGCTCGCTTCCATGCGCGATGCAAAGGATACGCCAGAGCTGGTCCGCCGTGTTAAGGACGCGGACAGCGGCGTTCGCTACTGGGCAGCCCTCGGCCTGCAGATGCGCGGCGACGCCGTGGTGAAGGCGAACCTGCCTGCCCTTCGCGCCATGTTGAAGGACATCGCCGCCGCCCCGCGACTCATCGCCGCGGAAGCGCTCGGCCGGTTCGGCACTGACGCCGACGTGAAGGACGCGCTCGAAACGGCGCTCGCTTCCGCATCAGCCGGGAAGAGCGGAGCCGGAACCGCAATTCTCGCGCTTAACGTGATCACCACCATGGGCGCAAAAGCGAAGCCGGCTCTCGACCGCATCAAGGCACTGAGCCCACGCGATCCCAATGGCCCCCAGCGTCTCAACGAGTACGCGCCCCGGCTTCTGGAGCAACTCATCGCAACGCTGTCATAGGCCACCAGTTTCACCGGGAGAATTGACGGAAGTTCTTCTGCCGACTACTCTGGTTGGCAGAGGACAACAAACTGTTACTTCGCATAGCCGCACTGTGCTTTGTGGTCTGCGCGACACTTAGCGCCACTACGGCAACTTATACCCTTACTATTCAGCCAATCCGAGTGTGCCAGAACGACGGCTCCGCGTGCGCGAATTCAGGACTGCAGTTATACGAGTCCTACGGAGACAAAATCTGGGCTCAGGCGAGCATTGACCTCCTGTTTCTGCCATTTACGACATTGAACAGCACCGCCCTGTGGGATTTCCAGAGCGCAACCGATCTTCCCGGACCGGCGGTCGGCAGCATCCTGAGACTCTACTTTGTCCCGGACATCGACAACAACGCGGGATTCTACGGACTGGCGTGGCTAGGCGCAAACGGAATGGGGATTTCCGACACAATCTTTAGCGCGAACCGCTACGACACCATCGCTCACGAGATCGGCCACAATCTTGGTCTCCAGCACTATGACCAGGTCAACGGGACCGCGGGGTGCGACAGCGGTGAAAGTGCGTTTCTCCTGTCTTCCGGGAATTGTCGGAGCGTTCCCAATGGTCTCGGCAACGTCTACCCGGACGGATCGGACCTGGACCGCCTGAGTGCCAGCGAGATTAGCACTGCCATTGCAACCGGCCTTGAAAACGGCTGGCTGACCGTACCGGAGCCCTCCACCGTCCTGCTCTCCGCTGCTGGCTTTCTCGCCATCGCGCTGCGCGTCCGCCGCCGCCGCTGCTAAACTGCGCTTTTGCAGTCCACCGCGCATTTCAACGAAGTCCTCCTCCAGCGTGCCGCCGAGTTTCTCAGCGGCCGCTCCCCGGTCCTGATCCTCGCAGGCACTCGCGAAGCCGCGGCCGACCTCGCCCGCCGAGCCGCTGGTCCCGCGACTCTGGGGGTGTACACTACCACCCTCCAGGAACTCATCGTCACACTCGCGGAGCGGCCCATGAATGAACGCGGACTGACTCCGGTGAGCCGGCTTGCGCGCGAAGCCCTGATGGCCCGAATCATCGCCGGAGTGCGCTCAAAAATGACCTACCTGGGTCCTGTGGCTTCGTTCCCAGGCTTTCCCCGAGCCGCTCTCAGAACCGTCGACACGCTTCGCCTAAACCGCATTGCGCCCGAACATGTCGCCAACACCGGGCGTTCCGGTCCTGACCTTGCCCTCCTCCTCGACGAGTACGAACGTCAGCTGACAGAGCACCGCTTCGCCGATAATGCCGACCGCGCCCGAATAGCGATCGATGTCGTGGACGAGGCCAGTCACAACTGGTGCGGTATGCCACTCCTTCTGCTCGATCCTCGTCCGGCAAATCGAGCCGAAACACTTCTCCTGAACCGGCTCCGCGCCTGCGCCTCGGAAGTCTTTGACGACGAGGCCAGAGACGTGCCAGAACCGCCGCTAAACTGCCTCGAATCCCTGCGCCAGCGAGTGTTTACCGGCACAGCCGGTGAAGCGCGCGAGAAAGACGCGTCCGTCCGTTTACTGGCAGCTTCAGGCGAGGCGCTGGAGTGTGCCGAGATCGCGCGATCCATATTGACGCTCGCAGCACAAGGCGTTCCGTTCGATCGGACCGCTGTTCTGCTGCGCAGTCCCATCCGCTACCAGCCTCTGCTGGACGAGGCCTTCCACCGCGCCGGAATACGACCCTGGTACAGCCGCGGTACCCGCCGTCCCGATGTCGCCGGGCGAGCCTTCCTGGCTTTGCTCCGCTGCGCCGCAGAGGACTTCAGCGCCATCCGCTTCGCCGAGTACCTGTCCATCGGCCAGATGCCCGCTGAACCCGGAGAGCCTCGCCCGGTGAATCACTGGGAACGCCTTCTGACAAGAGCAGGAGTAGTCGGTGGACTCGAGCGCTGGGACAGGCGCCTGGCCGGTTTCATCAATGACCTTGAGCTGAAACTCGAGAATGCCTCAACCGACTCCGAGCGCAACCAGATCGTTCGCGACATCGGTGCTACGGAGAGCCTTCGCGGCTGGGCGTTGCCGGTGCTTCGTGAACTCGCTGCCCTCCCGTCTGGCGCAACGTGGGGAGCATGGCTCGACGCGCTGTCCGGGCTCGCGCGCAGAACCGTGGATCGAAGCTACCGAATCACTGAGACACTGGAACATCTGCGCCCCATGGCCGATCTGGGACCCGTTTCGATCGGCGATATCCTGGCTGTGCTTGAGCGTGAGTTTGGGACCCTCCCACAGGACGGTCCTGAAACGCGATACGGTGCCGTGTTCGTCGGTGGAATCGAGGAAGCAGTCGGCCTTCACTTCCACTCCGTTTTCGTGCCCGGCATGAATGAAGGCGTCTTTCCGAAGACGGTCCGTGAGGACCCGCTGCTGCTGGACACGCAGTGCAGGGATCTCGACATCCCAGGAAGCCAGGACGACGCCCTGCTGCTCAAAACCGCCATTGCCTGTGCTGGCGAGAGCTTCAACGCCTCCTGGTCGCGAATCGACCTCGCCACCGGGCGCGAACGCGTGCCGTCGTTCTACGCTTTCGAGATTGCCGAATCGGCATGGGGTGGCGAGATCGACCCGGCAACGCTGGAGCGCGAAGCCGCTGCGTCGGTCCACACCCGCCTCGGATGGCCCGCGCCTTCCACCACCGATGCCGCCGTCGACGACATCGAGTACGATCTCGCCCGTCTGCACCCGTACTGGAAGGAACCCGCGGAAGGCGTGGCGCTCTACCTCCGGCAGGTCAACCCAATCGTCTATCGCTCTCTCATCGCCCGCGCATTCCGATGGAGCGATTCCTGGAAATGGTCCGACGGGCTGCTGCCCGATAACGAGCTCACCGAAGCTGCCGTCCGCAAGTATCGCCTGACCACTCACGCATTCCAGACAACCGACCTCGAGCAATACGCCCGATGCCCGTACCGGTTTCTGCTGAAGGGCATATACGGCCTGCGCGCGCTGGAGACGCCCGAAGCCGTCCAGCGCATGGAGCCCGGAATCCGTGGCACCCTCTTCCACGCCGTTGTGGAGGCGCTGTTCGCCAAAGTGCCTGACGTCAACCCGGAGAATCTGCCCCTGGCGCTCGATGAACTGGACAGCCTGCTGTGGGAGGCGTCGAACAAACTAATGGCTCAACTCGCGCCTGCCGTGCCCATGGTCTGGCAACTCGACGTGGAGCAACTACGAGCCGACCTTCGTGGCTGGCTCGTTCACGTAGCCGACGAAACTGCGTGGAAGCCGCTCCACCTGGAGTGGAGATTTGAGGAACTGTTGCTGGACAAGTACCGGGTAGGCGGCCGAGTCGATCTCATTGAAGAGAATGCAGCCGGGCAGCTCCGCATCACGGATCTGAAGACCGGCAAAGCCCCTCGAAAAGTGCAGGACGAACCCAGGACCACCGGGCGTGGAGAAGTGCTGCAGCCTGTCCTCTATGCCCTGGCAACCGGTCAGAAGCTCGGCCGCCATGTTGCCGCGTCGCGCCTGTTCTACGCCACCATCCGGAACAACTATTCGGAGTTCCCCATCCTGCTCGAACAGGGCATCACTGGCACAGCCGCGGTCCTCGCCTGCATCGACAAAGCGCTGGACAAAGCGTTCCTGCCAGCCGCGCCCCGCCCTGACGCCTGCGAGCATTGCGACTACCTCCCAGTCTGTGGCCCCTACGAAGAGGAACGCTGGGAACGCAAACCACCGTCTGACGTTGTCGCACTGCACCAGATCAGGGGGCGGCAATGACGCCACAACTGGCCCCTGTGGGCCATGTAGTCGAAGCATCCGCCGGAACCGGCAAGACACACCGGCTCATTCATGAGATTGCAGGCGCCATCGAAGCGGGCGTCAAGGTCGACCGCATCGCAGCCGTCACGTTCACGCATGCCGCCGCGGGATCCATGAAGCTCCGCGTGCGGGAAGAACTGGAAAAACGCACTTACAGCCAACCTGTGCGCGACGCGCTGCGTTCGCTGGACCGTGCCTTCATCGGCACCATTCACGCCTTCTGTGCGCACCTCATCCGCCAGCGGCCTGTGGAAGCGCGTGTTGATCCGGACTTCGGTGAGCTCGATGAAGGTGGCGCACGCGGCGTCTTCTCCGGTGTTTTTCGAGACTGGATACGCAGGCAGCTCGGATCGCCCTCCCCAACGCTTCGCCGCGCCCTGACTCGCCTCGCCGCAACACGCGAAGCGCCGCTTGACATGCTGGAACAAGCGGCGTGGGATCTCGCCCGATGGCGGGATCAGGATGCGCCCTGGAAGATCGACGACTCCTTCCAGCGCAAGCCGCAACTCGACTTACTTTCCGGACAGATCGCCCGCCTTACCGCAGACTGGGCCACCTGCCCCAGAAAAAAGGATCCGCTTTGCAAAGTGCTGAAGCCCGTCGGCGACGCGGCAGAACGTATCGCGACCGCACAACAGGCAGGTGTCGACACTGTCGACACGCTCGAATCCGAAATACTCGGCATTCGTGTGAACTATTTCGAGGATTACAAAGGCTCTGGCACCTACAGCAGGCAAGTCGACCGTAAAGAGCTGATCCAGTCCTGGCTCGATCTCCGCCAGGCCATCGACGAGTACCGCGCTCAGGCCGATGCCGACCTCGCCTCGCGTCTGCGGCCCGAACTCTGGCAGATGGTCGAGGCCTTCCAGGCGGCCAAGCGCCGGGCTGGCCAGCTCGACTTCGAAGACCTCCTCATCCATGCCCGCAACCTCCTGCAGAATGAGCACGCACGCGCCGACCTGCAGGCCCGCTACGACCGTCTCTACATCGACGAGTTTCAGGACACCGATCCCCTGCAGGCACAGATGCTGACCCTGCTTGCCGGCGAAGCCCCGGGCCGGCTCTTTGTCGTCGGCGATCCCAAACAGTCCATCTACCGATTCCGCCGCGCCGACGCCCGCGAGTACCGTCGCATCCGCGCCCAACTGCTCCGCGATTCCGGTGGCAGGCCCGAGCAGCTCGCAACCAACTACCGTTCCACGGAGCAGCTTCAGAGCTTCGTCAATACAGCTTTCGCCGGCATGCCGGATTACCTGGCGCTCACCGGCGCCGCACCCGCGCCAGACTTCCAGCCGTCTGTTGTCGCGCTGCCGGTCCCGTTTCTGCACAAGGGCCCATACCAGTCGTCGGAGATCGTGGAGCACCACGCACCAAACGTCGTGGCGGCCTGCATAGAATGGCTCGTAAAGTCCAGTGGGTGGACAGTGCGCGAGAACGGCGGCCGTGTTCCGGTCGAGCCTCGCCACATCTGCATCCTGTTCCGTCGCATGACCAGCTGGGGTGAAGACGTGGCGCAAACCTACGTCCGGGCCCTCGAAGCACGAGAGATTGAGCACGTGTTGGTAGGGTCGAAGTCCTTCCATCAACGCGAGGAGATCAGCGCCATCCGCACCGCTCTGCGGGCAGTCGAGTGGCTCAACGACGAACTCAGCGTGTTCGCTGTTCTGAAAGGTGCCCTGTTCTCCATCCCGGACAGCCTGCTCTTCCGCTACCACGAGACCGTCCGTCACTTCCGCGCCGTTGCGCCGCCCGAAGAAGGCCCGAATCCGGAGTTCGCGCCCATCTACGACGTCTTCCAGCTGCTCCGGCGGCTGCATCAGTCGCGCAACAAACGGCCGCCCGTGGAGACTGTCCGCGAGATCCTTGAGCACACACGCGCGCACATTGGATTTGCATTCCATCACGGCGGGGAACGCCGTCTGGCCAACGTCTACCGGCTCTGCGACCTGGCCCGGGCGTGGGAGTTATCCAGCCCTTCCAGCTTCCGCGCCTTTGTGGAGCACATGGACTCGCAGTACGCCGCCGGTGAACAGTCAGAAGCACCGGTGTTCGAACAACGCACCGCCGGCGTCAAACTCATGACCGTGCACAAGGCCAAGGGGCTCGACTTCCCCGTCGTCATTCTGGCCGACTTCACCGCACGGCTGGCACGCGAGGGCTGCGAACGCCATGTCGACACTGAGAAGCGTCTGTGCGCGCAGAAGCTCTGCGGCTGGGCCCCCTGGGAGTTGATCGACCCCGAGATCGCCCAGCAGGAGAACAACGAGGAGCTCGCCGAGGCCGAGCGCATCGCCTATGTCGCCGCCACCCGCGCCCGAGACCTGCTCATCGTGGCGGCATCCGGCGCAGGCGAATGGAAGAACAGCTGGCTCGGACCGGTCTACCGCAGCCTCTACCCGGAAAAACTGCTGTGGCAGCAACCGGAGCAGTTCGAACCGCTGGCCGTCAGCGGCTTCCAAACCGTTCTCGATTTCGATCCGGAGTCCGATTCGACCTCTGTCCGCCCCGGCATGCACCGGATTTCTGACGGCAGCCGTGTGTTCTGGCTCGACCCGCAAGCCCTTGACCTGCGACGTCCTCCGGAACTGGGTCTCAGTCGCAGCCAAATGCTGCGGGGCACACCCGAGCAGGCCCAGGCCGGCGTCAGCGCGTGGCAGGAGTGGCGTGACAGGCGTGAGGCCTTTCTGGAGTCAGGCCGCCGTCCCGAGTTCCACGTGACCAAAGCCAGCGACGTGCGCCGGGCACCCGAGTGCGAAACGATCCCCTTCCACACGGCAGCGACCAGCTGGCAAGGCCAGCGCCCCAAATCCAGCCCTGATTTCGGCAGTCTGGTCCACCGCATTCTGGAAACCGCCACGCCGGAAAACCTGGAAATTGTGGCTCGAACGGTCGCCCGCCGCTACGCTGTGTCGGGAGTCGAGATCGAGCACGCCTGCCAGATAGCTCGCGCAGCCTTCGCCAGCCCAACGCTCAACCCACAGAACGCCACAAAAATCCTGCGCGAATACCCGATTTCCGTTCAACTGGCGAGTGGCGAGTTCGTGGAAGGGGTTATAGACTTGGCGTGGACCGACGGTCAGTCCTGGACTGTCGTCGATTACAAAACCGGCCTGATCCAGCCGTACGGCAAAACTCAGGTCCAGCTCTACGCGCTCGCCCTGCAGCGTGCCACCGGCCTGCCGGCGCGAGCTATTCTTCTGGAGGTCTGAATGACACGCCGTCTTTTTCTGGGAGCCACCGCCTCAGCCGCCGCTACCTTCGCACAGACTCGACGCAACAAGCCGAACGTCGTAGTCATCGTCGCCGACGATCTCGGCTATGGCGAAATCGGAGTACAGGGAACCGAGGTCCCCACCCCCAATATCGACGCGCTCGCCAAAGGCGGCGTTCGCTTCACCAACGGCTACGTCTCCTGCCCGGTCTGCAGCCCCACCCGGGCCGGCCTCATGACGGGCCGCTACCAGCAGCGTTTCGGTCACGAACTCAATCCCGGGCCGGCGCAAAACTCCGACCCCAACTTCGGCCTGCCGCTCGACCAGACCACTCTCGCCAACCGCATGACGTCCCTCGGCTATGCCACCGGCATGGTCGGCAAATGGCACCTCGGCTACCAGCCGCAGTACCATCCCATGAAGCGCGGCTTCGACGAGTTCTTCGGCTTTCTCGGCGGTGCGCACTCCTACATCGATTCGCGCGCCGACAAGGCCAATCCCATCTACCGCGGCACCACGCCGGTCGAAGAACCGGAATACCTCACCGACGCCTTCATGCGGGAAGCGGCCCGTTTTATCGATTCCAAGGCAAATCAGCCGTTCTTCCTCTACCTCACCTTCAACGCGGTCCACAATCCGCTGCAGGGCGCGAAATACCTCGACCGCTTCAAGAACGTTACGGACGAGAAGCGCCGCCACTTCTCCGCCATGCTGTCCGCCCTCGACGACGGGGTCGGCCGCGTGGTCACCGCGCTTCGAAACAGCAGGCTGGAAGAAAATACGCTCATCGTCTTCATCAGCGACAACGGCGGCCCCACACCCGCAACCACCGCCGGCAACGGCCCGCTCCACGGCTTCAAGGGCCAGGTCTACGAGGGCGGCATCCGAGTCCCGTACATCATGCAGTGGAAGGGCCGCATCCCCGCCGGCAAAACGTACGACAAGCCAGTCATCTCGCTCGATATCCTGCCCACCGCGGTAGCAGCCGCGGGCGGACCCGCGCCCACCGGCATCGACGGCGTCGACCTGCTGCCCTTCCTCACCGGCAAAAACAGTGGCACCCCGCACGACGAACTGCACTGGAGATTCGGTCCGCAGTGGGCTGTTCGCAAAGGCGACTGGAAGCTGCTGAAGACAGCGCAGGGCAGCGTCGAACTATACGATTTGAAGTCCGACATCGGCGAGAAGAAGGACCTCGCCGCCAGCGCCGCGCCGAAGCTGAAAGAGCTCCAGGCATCGCACGACGCGTGGAATGCGCAGCTCATCCCGCCAAAGTGGAAGACGGAGCGCCAGGCGGCTCCCGGCCCGGAACGCAAAGCCCTCAGGAAGAAGAAACAGTAAGCCCAATAATCCCGAGCCGCCGGTGTCCCAGCCACAGCTCAAGGTTGTGCGGGCCCGGCGGCGTATTCTCCGGCAACTGGAAATTAATCTCCCACCGAGGCGGCAGCGGATCCGCGCAAAACAAATCGATATCCCGCACCGGCGCGCCGGAAATCGACGCCCGGAAACTCACCGGCTCGTCCACCTCTTCCAGCGTCACCTTCACACTCCCTGTCACGATGTTCGTCCCCGACATCATGTTGATCCCGTCCGTCACCGACAGAATCACCGGCACCGTCGGTCCCTGCGGAATCACGCGGAGCATCTTCGGTTCAGCGATGCGGTCGTCGCGCCACCGAAGCTCCACCGGAACCAGGCCCGTCCGAGGCAACTCGCCCATAATCACGTTCACCTGCTGCAGCCCGTCCGCTTCGGGAGGCCCGATATAGCAAGGAAACCCTTCTACTCCGTCCGCCAGCACCTTCAGATGATTCAAATCCGCCATCTCCGGCAGATGCTCCACCCACAACGTGATCGACGCGAACCGGCCCCGCTGCGGCGTTACCGGCTCAGAGTTATTGGCGTTGGTGATGCGGCGTATCCAAGTCCGCTTCCCCACCGCATCCGACTGCCACCATCCCGCCCGCCGCTTCCGCAGCGTCGTCCACATGTACTGCGTGCGAGTGCCTTCCAGGGCCAGCAACTGCATGTCATGTACAGTCGCGAACGCCTTGATCTCCTCCGCGCCGATCCGCACACCCGACCACGTGTCGTACGTCTTCGCCGTCTGGTCCAGCCCGTTGATCTGCGCCCGCAGAATCCCACCGGGCTTCAACACACGGTGCGCCTCGTGGAGGTACGACATCACCACTTCACGGCTCGGAATGTGCTGAAACACCGCGTAGGAGTAGACGAAGTCGAAGGATTCATCGGCAAACTGCGACAAATCCGAGCCGGTCCCGTGATGCGGATGCGCATGCGGAATCCCCGCCAGATTCGCGTGAGCCCGCGCGATCATCTCGTCCGACACATCCACGCCATGTACCTCGCCAAACACCCGTGACATAGGCCGCATCAGCCTGCCCGGCCCGCAGCCGATCTCGAGAGCCCGCCAGGCACGCCGGTTTCCTCCCGGGGGAAATCGACGCAGTTCATGCTCCAGACCCTTCACCACCTCCGCGGCGGTCGCGAAGAACTCCTCCGGATCCTGATCCTTCCGTCCAAATGCGACGTAAAAATGGGCATCCTCGCGGGCACGGTCATTCCAGTCGCGCTGCATGCGCTCGCGGACTTCGGGGTCTATGGCTGGGGATTGCGGCACGTATTTCTCAGGATCTGCTGGTCTTTCAAGTCGATGCCCGGCGCCGCGACAATACAGTAATCCGCCATGCCATGGCCCTCGATCACATTGTCCATGATGACGTTCTTCCTCGACGGAGCAGGCCGTTCCGCCCCCGCCCCCAGGTAGATCCCTGCGCGCAGCAGATCCGGCTGCTTCGCGTCGTACACGCACCCGAACTTCGCGTGCGTCTCATTGCACCCGGCCAGGTTGAGCCGTCGCATCTTGTTGCCCATCACAACGTTTCTCTCGCCGATCACGAATATGCCGCCGAACTTCGTCCCGTCGATCACGTTCTTTTCGATGTTGATTCCGGTCGACTGCATGTCCGGATTCGTGTTGTTAAACACAATCGCATAGTGCCCGAACGGGTAGTCCTCGGCCTTGCCGGTATTGATGCACACGTTCTCCGACACGCGCCCCTCGTGGAACCCGTCCAGATCAATACACTTGCCGTTGATTTCCTCGAAGTGATTCCCAGTGTAGGTCGCGCTGACATCCCCCGCCGTGTCGATCGCCACGGGCGTCCCCCCGCCCTCCACATCGACAATCTCCACCGGCCACCCAATCCGCCGGCCCGTATTGGCGCGGATCAGAAGGTCCTTCGCGTGGCCCGCCTGCAGCGCGTCACGACCGATCAGCTCGAAATCGTTATCGGCGAAAACTCCCGGGCCGTTCCTCGGCGACGTGTACCGCGAGTGCGTCCACACTCCGTTGCCCCGAATATTCCGAAACTTGCAGTTCCGCACCGCGAAGTCTCGCGAGCCCTCTTCAATCAGCACCCCGCCCGACGTGTTGTTGCGCCCGTTCTTCTTCCGCGACCCGCTGTCGGCCACCTCCACGCCCTCAATCGAAATATTCCGGGAACTCGCAACAATCACCGCGAAATTCGAGATATTCCGCATCTTGACGTTGCGCACGCGCAGCCCGTCCACGCCCTCGGCAATAATTCCGTTTTTGTCGTAGAAACCGACGAACGTCCGGTCGTAAGGAGCGATATCGACCGGCTTCTCCAGCAACGCGCGGTTGCCGTCGATGGTCAGCCCGGAGATCGTAACCCCCGACTCGGCCACCAGCACCGCGCGCCCCTGAAACTTCGACGAAGCCCGCAGCACCGTTCCGCGAACGTGCCCCTGCAGCGTAAACCCCGCCGGTATCCGAGTCTCGCCCGTCACCACAATCGTGCCGGCAGGCAAGGTCACCGCACGCGGCGGCCCTGTCAGCAGACTGGCGATAGCAGCAACAGCAAGCAGCAACCCGCTATTCTAACCGCGAGGAACGCTTGCTGGTTAGCTGCCGGTTGTCGATGTACAACTGATACGGCGGACTGGACTCGAAAGTCCTGCCTCCAGACGCCGTGGACAAGCTCCGCGCGATGCTGACCTTTCTGCAAAACATGCAGGACCCGGAAAAGCTGAGAGTCTTTCCTGTGGAAGGCCCACCAGCTCACCGGCGACCGCAAGGGGGTTTGGAGCCTGAACGTCACCCGCAACTGGCGTCTGACGTTCGGGATCGAGGAAGACGAAATCGTGGATGTTGATTTATTTATGAAGACTATCACTGAGGAGAAAGCCATGCGGATGCTCAATCCCGTTCATCCCGGCCGCTTTTTGCGGACGGAAATTATCCAGGCTCACAATCTCACCGTGACGGAGGCGGCGAAGATCCTGCACGTCTCTCGCCCTACGCTCTCCAGTCTGCTGAACGCGAAGGCGGACCTTTCCGGCGAAATGGCCCTGCGCTTCGAGAAAGCGTTCGGCGTCGATATGGACACCCTGATGCGGATGCAGAATTCCTACGACATCGCAGAGACGCGCAAAAGCGCGAAGAAGATCAACGTCGAGCGCTTCGAGCCGCGTCCCGCGGCCTGAATACTTGAGGCGCAAAAAAGCTAATGCGAATTATCGACCCACGGAAACATGGCTTCATCATCCACTTCAACCATGAGGCGCGCCCGCTATCCTGACTAGAGACATGCCCATCGACGTTCCCGCCGGAGCCATCATTGGCCTTACAGGCTCCGCTGCCGATATCGCAGCCTTCATCCCCGTGTTGCAGGCCGCCGGAGCCACCGCCCTCATCGCGCCCGCGGGCAGTCCGCACCTGCACCAGCTCGCCGATGAGGTCTGGCTCATCGAAAACGGCCAGATCGTCGAGCGAGGCCACGCGCAGGTGATCCTGCCAAAGCTGAACCCCACCATGCGCCGTGGCGACGGCCGCGCCGAGGTCCTGAGCATCGACACCCTCGACGCCAACGGTCAGCCCGTCCGGTCATTCGCCAGCGGCTCCCCCGCCACCATCCGCATCACCGTCCGATTCCAGGCCGCCGTCCCCGACCCAGTCGTCGGCATCATGATTCGAACCCGCATCGGAATGGAGGTGTACGGCACCAACACGGAGCTGGAACAGGTGAAAGTCGGCCCCTGCAGCCCGGGCGATGAGCGCACCATCAGCTTCCGCGTCCAGTGCGATCTCTGCCCCGGTTACTACACCCTCACCGCCGCCTCGCACGACCCCGATGGCGTCTGGCACGACTGGCTGGAGGATGCAGTATCCTTCACCGTCTCCGACACGCGATACACCGCGGGCGTGGCGAATCTGCACGCAAAGGTGGAGTTGAGTTAGCGGCTTTCTAAAATGTAGGTCGGCGCAAGGCCGGAGATGGTGGAAAAGCCGTTCTTGACAGCCGGAGCCACAAACGTCGAGCAGCCGTTCACTTTGCCGAGGAAAGCGTGCGGGTGAACATCCACCGACATGTCTTTCATCTCGACCGAACCCCACCTGTACAGCGGGAACTCGGCCGTCAGCGGTGTGCTCGCTTCCTGAACCACATAGCTTTCGCGCATGGCGGTCTTCATCGCCCGCTCCCAGCCCGATTCGTCCAGTTCGCGGCCAACAAAGGTCTGCCGCTCCCCGCCCGAGTCGTTCGGCTTCAGCACCAGCCGGTCGCGATTGCCCTGGATGAACGCCGGAAGGTCGACCGGCATGTCGTGGTAGTTCGTGTTCGTGGCGCTCACCACACGCGTCCACGGCACAAACTCGCGTATCGCCTTCTTCTCGCCTGCGGGGAAGTTGCTTGTAACAGTGTCATCCGTCAGAAGGTCAAAGATGGCCTGCTTGCGTGACAACTCAGACCGGAAGCTGTTCACCACGCAAACGGCACGGTCCCGATACGCCCGCACCAGCGGGTGATTCAAATCGAATTTCACGAGGAATTCCGACACGCGGAGCCGCCTGTACAGAATGTGAATTTCGAAATATCCCTTGCGAAGAATGCCGTTGCGGTACTCCAGCTGCTCCGGCGACACCATTTCCACCTGGTAGCCAGCATTCCGAAACAGCGCCGCCAGCAGCGTTGTCTCTCCACTTTGCCCGCTCTGAGCCGCGTGCTTAAACTCGAGAATTCCGATATTCGGCTTCGCCTTCCCGCCGAACTCCTTCCACGCCTGCAGCAGCGAACCCATCAGCTGGCCCGACCCGCCGATCTTGCTCACCGGCGTCTTCTTTCGAAATTCCCGCATCGGCGGAACATCGAAGAATAAGTCGTTCAGAACCTCGCCCGCGATTACTTCCGCGGGCGCATCGTCCGGAGCGCCAACTACGTGCAGTGTTCCATTATTTAAATGCGTATCCAGCAGCGACGTCACGGAAAGATACGAATATCCCGGATCCACCGACGCCAGCATTTTTTCCGCCGGAAGCATCGACATCCGCGACATCAGCGAAGGAGTCGACAAAACCAGGCGCTCCATCCGGTCCATGGCACAATGAAGGGACTCGGTGGCTTTCACCAGGTTCGTGTACTGTCGCTGCGTGATAAAGTGAGGACGAAGTACCGGCGAGACCCGGTGCGCACCTGTTGTAAGGTGCTTCTCACGGATCGTTGTCTCGAACGCCTCTACCCACGAGAGGTCCTGGAAAACCTCGCCTTCCAGTATCCGGTGGTAACGGGCAATCGCCTCGCTCAACTGCGTCATTGCGTCTTCTAAAATCAGTATCACACAGAGTGTTGCAATTAGGAAACGTCAACGGCTGTTAACTCTGCCCTAAACCACTCATTCAAAAGTAAATATCGTTCGCAGGCACAAAAGTGCCACTGTCTGATTGTGACGGTCCGGCAATACGGCTCGTCCAGATGCACAGGAGGAAATGACGCCTGGCTTACGATTACTCGCAATCCTGTTCGCCAGTTTTCTTTTCATGTCCGTCGGCCTCGAGGCCGCAACCGCGGGCCCTCGCCGGGTGGAACCGGTGGTTTGTCTACGAAAGGCACACTCACAAAAAGCGCGTCGCGCAATAAGGCTCCGGTTCGGATACAATCCGTTCGTGTCCTACGACTCACTGCCTGTTGAGATCGCGCCCGCCGAAGTCCGGCGCCTGCTGGACTCCGGAGAGCCGGTTTACCTCATCGACGTCCGCCAGCCGGAAGAGCACGCCCTCTGCCATATTGAAGGCGCTCAGCTCATTCCCATGAATACGGTCCCGGCTGCACTCCAGGACCTCGAGACCAAAGCCGACGATGCAACCCTCGTGGTTTTCTGCCACCACGGGATGCGCAGTCTCAACGTAGTCAACTGGCTGCGAGGCCAGGGCATCGCGGAATGCACCAGCATGTCCGGCGGCATCGACCAGTGGAGTACCGAAATCGATCCCGACGTTCCCCGCTATTGAAATCGGTAACGATCGAAAGGGGACGGGTCAGCCCGCCTGGACCAGCCCATAAACGTGCCGAACCGCCGCCACGATTCGATCCGTATCGTCCCGCGTCAGCCGTGGACCCATTGTCGGACCTCCAAACCGGTCCAGAATCGACACCGTCCGGCGGCAGCTCTCCGGCCCATAGTGGATCGCCTTCCCACGTTCCGACGTAAAACTCGGCCACGCCGGATGCACCGTCGACTTCTTTTGCACATGCGGCAACAGCGGCAGCACCACTGATCCGCCCGGTCCGCCAGCCGGAATCCCCTCCGCCCGCAACCCCGCCACAAACCGGTCCCGCCGAGCCTTGTCCCGAAACCCGACAAACACCCCAGTGCCCAGTTCGCCCGCCGGATCCGGCCGCATCCGCAGTTCCAGCCCAGGCAAATCGGCGATCCCCTCATACACCCGCCGAGCCCCGGCCCGCACCCCCGCCACAATCCGGTCCAGCTTTCGAACCTGCGCCAGCAGCACTCCCCCGGTGAACTCATTCATCCGGTAATTCGCGCCGATAAACCAGTCCAGCTGCTTCGCACCGCCAACCACCTCCACATGCGGCCCCCGCATCTCGCCCAGATCGTGGAACCGCGAGGCCCGCTCAAACAGCACCGGATCGCTGGTCACCACCGCGCCGCCCTCGCCCGCCGTGATCGTCTTGTTCTGCTGCAGGCTGTAGATCCCGATATCGCCGAGCGACCCCAGCGCCCTGCCCTGAAAGCTCGCGCCGACACTCTGCGCGCAGTCCTCAATCACGCGCAGCTTGTGCTTACGTGCGATCTCCAGTACCTTGTCGATCCGGCACGGATTCCCCTGAAGATGCACCGCGAGAATCGCCTTCGTCCCTGGAGTGATATGCCGCTCGATGTCGTTGGGATCGATATTGAACGTCTCGTCGATCTCCGCAATCACCGGCAGCGCCCCGGCAAGCACCACCGCGTTGAAGCAGGAGTGCCACGTCCACGCCGGCAGGATCACCTCATCCCCGGGGCCGATCTCGAGCGCCGCCATGGCCACCTGCAGAGCCGCCGTGCCCGACGTCACGCCCAGCGCGTACCTGGTCCCCATCCGCGCCGCGAATTCCTTCTCAAAGGCCAGCACCTTCGACCCCGCGCCCGCGTACCAGCGGAATGGGTTCCTGCTCTCCAGCACTTCCACAAGCTGTTGCTGTTCCGGTTCGCCGTAAAAATCCGGCCCCCAGTGATTCACCCGGATCGGCTGTTTCTTCGGCTCCACGGGCGCCCCGGCGGCAGCCGCTGCCGAAGCCGCACCCACGAACGTTCTCCGCTGCATAGCGTGAACCTCCTCAATCTACGCCCTCGATTCTATTGCGTTTTTCAGCCCGGGTGCGAGAACCCTCGCCGGGTTCTCCACCAGCAGCGCCCGAACCTGCGCCTCCGTCAGCCCACGCTTCCGCAATTCCGGTACAAATGAGTCCCACAAAAAAGTGAACCCGTTGAACTGCCCGCCGCCCGGTTCGCCAACGCGATACCAACCCGAGTCCTGCGAGATCAGCACGTGCCCCAAATACCCCTGCCCAACCAACTCCGTCACCGCCCGGGCATGCGCATCCATCGACCGCGCATTCACCCCGTCCAGTTCGACAAACGCCCCCGCCTTCGCCGCGGCGGCATGCACCCCGCCATCCGTCTCGTTCTGCGCATGAACCCACACATACGCCGACGCCGGGACGCCACGCCGAGCCAGTTCCTCCAAAATGTCCGCCGCCGCGCCCTTGCCCGTATGTACGTGCATCCGAAGCCCCGTCGCCTGGAAACAAACGCACCCAGCCACAATCAGCTTGCGGTCGATCTCCGACAGCGGCCCCGCATCTACCCCGAGCTTCTGAAACGCCGGCCGCACCCCCGAGCCCTCAATTCCCTCCCGAGCCTCGCGAATCCACAATGCCGCAATCTCTTCCGCGCTCAATTTCCACGCTATTTTCGGCAAATGCTTGTCATTATTGGCGCCATACCACCCGGTATTCGTCAAAAATCGAAGACCGCTTTTCTTCGCCAGGCGCTGCAGCAGCCGGGGATCGCGTCCCAGGTAAGCGGGTGTGCATTCCACAAACGTGTCGAAGCCCTGCGCCCGAACCTCCCGAAGCTTTGGCAGCGCCGCTCGAACAACGTCGGCGACGTCATAACGTGAGGGCGAAGCCACCTCCGCGCCGGCGAAATCCACCAGCACATGCTCATGCATTAACGTCTTGCCGCGCATTTCCTGCGCCGCCAGTACAGCAGCCGCACTACCCGCTAAAAATGTACGTCGTTTCATTAAGTAGGAAACCCGCCTCAAAGCATACACGTCCGAGAAGCGGGAAGCTATGGGCATGCGGCGATTATTGGCAGTTACGACCCTCGCGCTGGCCGCCGTTTCGGCAGCCGAGGCCTTTCCCCGCGTACGCGTCGGGGGTGTCAGCGGAAACTTCGGCTATATGCGGGGAGGTCCCGGCTACTGGGGCAGCCCGTACGGCTACGGCTTCTACGACCCGTTCTGGTATTACGGTTCGTTCGCGCATCCCGGCTACTTCGGCAGCTTTGCGCAGGGGCCCGGAATGGGCGAAGTGAAGCTGATCGGCGCGCCCAAAGACGCCATGGTCTATGTTGACAACGCCTACGCCGGAGAGGTCCGAAAGCTCAAAACCATGTGGCTCGAACCCGGCGTCTACAATCTCGAAGTCCGCGACGGCGACCGCAAGTTCACTCGCAGGATCTACGTGCTTAGCGGCAAAACTCTGGACCTGAAGGCCACCCCAACTGAGGTCGCGTCGACCAAATGAGACCCGCAACCCTCCTGCTCTTCATTAGCT
>JAWXCM010000250.1:0-14104 GCA_034408745.1 Bryobacteraceae bacterium | reverse complement strand
GCACTTCATCTTCCGCGACGAAAAACACAACATCAAGGTGCTCGGCGACCCGACCATCATCAACTTCGACCTGGAGCAGATGGCGAACAAGCAGAAGGCCCTCCAGGCTTCCGCCGCCACTGGTGAAATAACCAAAGAACAGGCTCGCGACATGAGCCCGGAGCAGAAGGCCGCCATCGAAAAGGCGATGAAAGAACGCTCCGCGGCCATGTCAAAGAACAAAGAGTTGAACGACGCCTTCAACGCCGGTATGGAAGCTCTTAAAACGAAACAGTTTCCCGCCGCCGTCGAAGCGTTCACCAAGGCAAGCACCCTCGATCCCAAACAGCATGTGATCTGGGGCAATCTCGCCGAAGTCTACTCGGAAATGTCCAAGACTCAGACCAATCCCGCCGAGTCGATGCCGTCGATGGAAAAGGCCGTTGAGAATTACCGCAAAGCGATGGAGCTCCTCCCCACCGACGCCGGTTACATCAACAACCTGGCCCTCGTGTTCGCCCGCATGAAGAAGTTCCCCGAAATGGAAGCGGAGCTCAACAAGGCCGTCGCTCTCGATCCGGCCAACGCTGGCCGATACTACTTCAACATGGGTGCCGTCCTCACCAACGCAGGTCAGACCGATGCGGCCTGCAGCGCCTTCAAGAACGCGACGGAGAAGGATCCCAACTACGCCGACGCCTTCTACCAGTACGGTATTTGCCTGACTGGCAAGGCGACCACCAAGGCCGACGGAAGCCTGGTCTTCCCGGAAGGCACTGGTGACGCGTTCCAGAAGTACCTCGCCCTGAAACCCGATGGGCCGTTCGCCGAATCGTGCAAAGGTATGCTCGCCACCATGGGCTCCAGGGTCGAAACACAGTACCAGAACCCGAACGCCAGGAAACCGGCGCCCGGCCGTAAAAAGTAAGACTTTGACTCCTTAAACGAAGAAGCGGCGCTGCGGGAATCCCGGGCGTCGCTTCGTTGTTTCGGAGGCTGACCCATGCTACGAGCCTTACTCCTCGCGATCATAACCGTGTTCATCCTGACCGTGTTCCGGATGATCGCCGGGGTACTGTCCAAAAGCTTTTCAGAGATGACGGGAGGCGGAGCCCAGCGCGGTCCAGCGACTCCCCCGCCCCCTCGTCCCGCCGCCGAGACTACCGGAGGCGCCCTCCGCCGAGACCCCGTCTGTGGCATGTTCATCCCCGAATCCAGCGCCGTAACAAAGTCAGTCAAAGGCGAGACCCTCTACTTCTGCTCCCCCGAGTGCCGCGACCGACATAAATGATCCCGCTTCCCCTCCGCCTGATCTCGGTCGCCGAGTTTCAGGCAAAGCCAGAACCGACTGGAGAGTTCGGGTGGGAGTTGCACGCCGGTGAAATCGTTCCGGTGACCAGACCCAAAAATCGGCATTTGTGGCTGCAGGTTCGTTTGATTTGATGGCACTGCTCGGCGAACAGGCGCCGTCCGGCAGCTTCGTGAGTATGGAGATGCCGTTCTGCGCATACCCGGAGTACGACATGCGCGTCGCAGACGTGGGCTACATCAGTCGGGAACGCTGGGCACAAACAGATCCCGACGGCAACCTTCAGGGCGCTCCCGATATCACCATCGAAATCCTGTCGCCCTCAAATACCGCGCGCGAGATGCGCGAAAAGTGCGTCCTCTGCCTGACCCACGGCTCGAAGCAATTCTGGATCGTGGATGAGAAGAACCGTCGCGTCCACATCAACTATGACGACAAATCCAGCCAGTCCTTTGCGCCAGGCGACGAGATCCCCATGGACCTCCTCAGCCCAGGCAAAATCCTTGCCGTCAGTCGAATCTTTGAAGCCTAGTGACCGCCGTAAGCCCGTAGAAGCATCGCAAACAGATTCCACATCACCAGAAGCCCGAAGAACACGTTGGCGCGCGCCAGCAGCGTCAGACGTTCCTGCTTCCAGCAAAACACGCCCAGCAACACCCCAAGCGCCTTACCAAACGCAAGACCCAGGATCGGCGACGGTCCGAACTGCATGAAGAACCTCAGCATGGGGTTCGCTTCTTCAATCCCATTTGCCAGAAACACAGTCGTGGTCATCAGGTCGAGAACCTGCAGATAGAAGTAAATCGACACCAACAGCCAGCTGCTTTGTATCGGCTCAATCCGGGTATTTGCTATAGCGGGATTCATATTGCTGTAGTGGATCTTAACCGCCCGAACTCTCACAATACAAGACCCTACGCCACCGTAGCGGTACTCCTGAGCACCCTTAGAGGTTGGTGGTACCGAAGTCGTACGGTCACCTGAGCGCAGCGGTTAGCGGCTTCCCTTCAATGTCCGACATCTCCAGCCCGAGCAGCTTTGCAGCTGTCGGAGCAACGTCCAGATTGCGTATTTTCCCAAGCTTTACTCCAGGACGCACCCCCGCACCGGAAGCGATGAAGATCGCGTCCATGTCTGAATCGGTGCTCAGGTACCCGTGCGACCCGCCCGTAGAAGCTCCCGATCTCCCGCCGAACGTGTAACCCGGTGTAGCGGCAAGAACTAAGTCCGCCATCCGGTCGCTCTTTTCCAAATCCGGATATCCCAGCTTCCCAAAGTCTTCAGGGCCGACCACCGAGGCGATCCCGTCTCCCGATGCCGCAAAGATAGCCCGAACCCTGGGCGTCAGTTCCGCCCGCCGCGAACTCCGGATGTAGATCATCGCCGTACCCCCTTCCGGGAACGAAAATACGTCTTTGGCGATGTCAGCCGGCAGCCGGTCCAGTGGATTGATACTCGCCTTGTACGACCGGAACCCGTGGTCCGACACCACGATCACCGTCGTCGAGTCCTGAATGCCCGCCCGCTGAATCGCGTCCAACACCCGTCCCACCCGGGCATCCGCCAGTGCCAGGGCAGAGTTCCCGCCGAGACTCCCGGCCCCGTACTGATGCTGCGACGAATCGGTAGTCAGCGTGTGAAACAGCAGCAGGTTCGGCTTGTGTTTCTCGATCATGTGCTCGGCCGCACGAGTCCACAACTCATCCCGCATGACAATATTGAGGCTGCGAAATCCACTGACCTCAGCCTCGCTTACCCCACCCGCGGCGATCATCTCTTTGACACAGGCTGCGTCAACTTTTGGGACCTCCGCAAATGAGTAAGTGATCGTCCCCGGATTCGTAATCGCCACCCAGTCGATCTCGCCCGTGGTCAGTCCCGCCTTAAAGGCCACGTCGTAGAGCGTGGGACTCAGCACCAGCTTGTCCTTGTCGGCCCACGGCTCCAGCTTTACCGGAATTCCGCCCTCGCCCCGAACCGGCAGCCCGTTGTAAATCACGCCATGCCGGGCCGGCCGAACACCCGTGATCATCGACGTATGATTCGGCCAGGTCACGGCCGGATTCACCGTCTCCATGCCCCCGTCGGCGAACGCCCCGGCAGCGGCCAGCCGCCGCAGATTCGGCACCGGCAATGCCGGGTCCCGCAGTGAAAATGCCGGAAAGCCATCAATGCTGATGATCACGACATGACGGTCGCGACGAACCTGAGCGGGCAACAGCGCAGCCGCGAGGAACAAAGCAGTAACGAGTCGCACTCTTCGAGGGTATCCTATCCGCAAAAGCTTTCATGTATGATAAGGACATGCCACAATCCAGCGAGCACTATGTCCGACCAGTCTAAAATTATTGCGCTAATTCAACAGATTTCTAAAAAGTCTGACGTGCCGGATGTACAGGTCTCCCTGTTTGACTCCGGCTGGCTGGACTCGTTTGCGCTGACCGATCTCGTTTCGGCTCTCGAAGAGGAGTTCGCGATTAGCATCCCGGATTCCGACCTTAGCCCCCGCAAATTCGACTCCATTGTACGTATCGAGCAATACATTTCGAGCCGGAGATAGAACAAGGTGGCGTTTCTAAGGGCGTTCGGCCATCATCTCCCCAATCGCGTAGTCGACAACGAGGAAATGGCCCGCATCGCCGGTTGTGAGGCGGAATGGATCGTGAACGTCTCCGGCATTGAGCAACGGCGTTTTGCGGATCCTGCCGAGAGCGTGGCCGACCTTGCATTCCAGGCCGGCCGGGTCTGCCTGGACTCGGCTCAGTTACCCCCGTCCGCGATTGGCATGATCATGGTCGCTTCTGGCACGTCGGAACGTCGATTTCCCGGGCCTGCCTGCGCGGTTGCTCGCGCGCTGGGACTCGAGAACATCCCTGCGATTGACGTTCCTGTGGCCAGCGCCGGCGGCTTGTTTGCCATCGGGATGGCGAATCAGCTCGCAGCACAGTTCGGGAATGTGCTCGTCATCGGCTCCGAAAAGATGTCTTCAGTGGTCCTTCAAAACCCGGGCGACAAGAACACTTCGATACTCTTCGGCGACGGCGCGGGTGCATGCCTCGTAAGCCCCGAATCAGGACCGATGGAAGTGGCAGATGTTGTGCTGTGCTCGGATGGAGCGTTTGCCGAAGACCTCAGACTCGAATTCGGCGAATCAGTAACAATGAACGGACGCTCCGTGATCATGCAGGCTTCCCGGAAAATCCCGCGCGCGATCTCTGAGGTGCTCGAGCGTAATGCCGTGGCACCGGAAGATGTGATTTGTTTCCTGATGCACCAGGCGAATCAAAACCTGATTATGAAAGTTGCCGCCGCGTTGCACGTGCCGGGCGACCGCTTTTATTCGAACATTGCCCGGTACGGCAATACATCCTCAGCTTCCATGTTGATTGCTGCCTCGGAATGGTTCGGTCAGCACGGGGACATCGTGCCTGGTCCTGTGTGCTTCGCGGCGTTCGGGGCGGGATTTCACTGGGGAGCTCTGCTCGCTATTCCTTCAAATCCAGGCGGCGCTAACGGGTAATGGCTTTCAACAGCGTACAGTTCCTTTACTTCTTCCCGTCCGTCGTGCTTGTCTATTTCCTTGTTCCGAGGCCGTTCCGGTGGATCGTTCTGCTGCTGGCCAGCTATGGATTTTACATGGCATGGAAGCCTGAATATGTCCTCATGCTTGCGATCCCAACCGTCGCCGACTGGTTCATCGGGAAGAGAATTGCCAGCCACTCCGATGAAACTATCAGGAAACGCTGGTTGCTGGCGAGCCTCGCGCTGAACATCGGAATCCTGTTTACTCTCAAGTACTACAACCTGATCGCAATCACCATGCAGAATATCGCCGATCGATATTCTCTTCCCGTCCTCTTCTACGGCGTTGACGCAGCACTGCCAGCAGGAATTTCTTTCTATACCTTCCAGACTCTCGGCTATGTTATCGATGTCTACCGGCAAAACCAGGAGCCAGAAACAAAGCTGTCCCGCTATGCGCTCTTTCTCGCCTTCTTTCCCGCTCTTATGGCCGGCCCCATTAGCCGGGCCCGTCAATTGCTGCCGCAGCATGCCGCGACCCACTCGTTCGACTACAACAATCTGACCGCCGGCCTGCAACTCATGTTGTGGGGCTTCTTCAAGAAGCTGGTTATTGCCGACCGGCTTGCCATCTACGTGAGCCAGGTTTATGACCATCCAAAGGACCACTTCGGGTGGGACATTATAATCGCGACGTATTTCTTTGCCTATCAGATCTATTGCGACTTCTCGGGCTACACCGACATCGCCCGCGGCTGCGCCCAGGTTTTGGGCTACACGCTTCCGGAGAACTTCCGCCGTCCCTATGCAGCGACATCGATTCGCGACTTTTGGCAGCGCTGGCATATCACCCTGACCAGCTGGTTTCGCGAGTACCTGTTTTTCGCCCTCGGTGTCAGCCGCAAGAGTAAACTGAAGGGCTATCGGAATGTGGTCATCGTCTTTCTGGTATGTGGACTGTGGCACGGCGCGAGCTGGACCTTCGTTGTGTGGGGCGGCATCCACGGCTTGCTGAGCGTGGCATCGCTGGCTACCGCCGGGTTCCGGGAAAGGGTCGCGAATATCACCGGCATCAGCAAATTGCCGAGACTGCGCCACGCGCTCCAAATGCTGGTGACATTCCATGCTGTGCTGCTCGCGTGGGTGTTTTTCCGCGCGAACTCATTTGCCGACATCGGCGTCCTCGCCGAAAACGTGAGGCGCCTCGATCTCTCGAAGGTAATTTTCAACGGTGGTCTCGACAAGAGCCAGATGATTCTTGCGTTGGTCTGCATCGCTCTCCTTGAGGTGGTCCAGTACTTCCAGTCGCACGTCAGCCTGCGCGAATGGATTGGTCAACGGCCCGTCTTGGTACGCTGGTCGCTGAGCTATGCGGCCTTGTTTGTGACTTTGTTATTCGCGGCCGATTCCGCCACCGTCCAGTTCCTGTACTTTCAGTTCTAGCTATGCGGACTGCAATCAAAATCGTACTCTTCGCAGTCATATTCAAGCTGCTCGATGTAGCTGCCTTTCAGGGCCTTCGGCGACTGGACAGCAATCTCCCCGCCGACGAAACGGGCCTCAAGCTTCTGTACGCCGGCAGGCGCGGAGAGGAGATAGTAGCGTTCGGCGATTCCCGCATTCGCTACCACGTCAATACCCGAATCCTTAACCAGTCGACAGGCATGTCAGCCTGGAATCTGGCGGATGCGGGATCGAATTTCGAGCAACAGTGGTTCACACTGAACGAATATCTCGACTTCAATACACCCCCACGCGTGATCATTTTTGAGGCCGACACGCTGTCTCTGGATGCCAAATCCGGGTTGAAGTTCCATACCGAATTGTTCCGGCCTTTTCAGGGATATTCGAGTCGCGCAGCCGGGCTGTTCGCCACCAGTCCGCTCGAGGGCTTTGCAATGCGCATCGCCACCGTGCGCGCCTTTAAATCGCGAATCGTGCCGCTCGCCGCGTCGCTCTTTTCGCCCGTCCAGGCGGCCGCGGATAATACCGCGAACGGCGCTCCACTCGTTCTTGTCGGCCATCATCCGAACGGGCTGAAGGCGAGCGCCAAACGTTTCCAGATCAGCCAGGAACGCAAGGACGCGTTTCACAGGCTGGCTGCTCTGGCAACCAGCAAATCTGTTGTTTTGATTCTGCTGACCACACCCGAATACAAGCACGATGAGCAGCTAATCCCCGCGGACGCCGACACGGCCTATGGGTTCTTCTCCGGGCTTGCGAATCCCACCGCCGGCATTTACTACCTGAACTACGCGCGCGACCCGCGTTTCGTCAACAATGACGATATGTGGTTCGACGGACAGCACCTGAACGTGGTCGGAATGTCGGAATTCAGCAAGGTGCTCGCAAAGGATTTGGCAACGATCCTGCAAAATCAGGCAGGTAAAAGGAAGAGTCTTTAAGTTAATATGGTGAACACAATGAGCAAGGCTGGCGTCGCGTGTGTCGGTGTCGTCGCACTCCTGCTGTCCTCCTGCAAACTGGTCAGGAATCCGCCGACGGCCGAGGCTGGCACGGCGGCGTCCTCGTCATCCCCCGTTACCAGCATTGCGTCCCTCCCGAAAGGTCAAACGGTCGGGCTGCCGAAACTCAAGGGCGATGCGCTACTTAATCTGGAACGAATCGGAGAGACCTGGTCGCCAACCATCAAACAGCCAGTCGCCGTCGCCGCTGACCGACTGGAGTTTTACGGGTGGGCTGTCGACGAAGCAGCAAAAACCCTGGCAGCTGGCGTCGACATAACCATCGACGGCGTTCCGTACTCCGCTGGCTACGGCATCTTTCGAGGCGATGTGGCCGATTACCTGAAACGCCCGGCATACAAGGACTCGGGCTTTCTCCTGACCGTGCCCGCGGGCGCTGTTACCAGGGGGCGGCACCAGGCGACTGTGCGGGTTGTCAGCAAAGATGGCAAGGGCTACCAGGAGATCGCCCCAGTACTATTCGACGTGAAGTAGAACGCGCCTCGTTCCCGGACGACAGCACTGGATTGCACGTTATATACTCCAGTAACTACAAACGTGAAAAGACGAGACATCATCAAAGGCGCGCTCGCCGGCGCAGGAGCGGTGACTACAGGCGCGGCAACAGCTCAGGCAGGAGAACCGCAGGCCGCAGCACCCGCCGCATCGCCCGCCAAAGCCGCCTGGAAACCACAGCTGTTCGACACGCACCAGAATGAAACGGTAACCACTCTGGCCGACCTCATCATCCCCCGCACCGACACCCCCGGCGCCCGCGATGCCAAAGTCAACGAGTACATCGACCTCATCCTGCACGACGGCCCCGTCGAACGCCGCAATCGCTTCATCTCCGGCCTCAACTGGCTCGACGGCCACGCCATACGCCAGCACGCCGCCCCGTTCCAGCGCCTCAGCTCCGCCCAGCAGACCTCCATCCTCAAGACACTCGACGAAGCCCGCGACGAAGAGCTGCGTCCCGGCGCCGAGTTCTTCCGCCAAATCAAGCAACTGACCGTACAGGGCTACTACACCTCCAAAGCCGGTATCGACGAACTGAATAAAGGCGGCCGCGTCCCCGGATCGTACGGCTGCGATCACAAAGGGAACCACTAAGGCCATGGCGCAAATCGCACCCCCCAGACAGATCTTCGACGCCATCGTCGTCGGTTCCGGAGCCACCGGTGGCTGGGCCGCCAAGGAGCTCGCCGAAGCGGGAATGAGCGTCGCCGTCCTCGAGGCCGGCCCTAAAATCACCCCGAAAGATTTCAGCGAGCACGTCCAGCCATACCAGCTCAAGTACCGCGGCAACGACCCGCACATGCTCGAAAAGCGCCCCATACAGGGTCTCGTCTACGCCTGCCGCGAGTCCAACCAGGAGTGGTTCGTCAACGACATCGAGAACCCGTACAAGGTGGACGAAGGCAAGCCCTTCAACTGGATCCGCATGCGCGTTCTCGGCGGCCGATCCCTTTCCTGGGGCCGCCAGAGCTACCGCATGGGCGACATCGATTTCAAAGCTGCCAGCCGCGACGGATGGGGCGAGGACTGGCCCATCACTCACGCCGAAATGAAGCCGTACTATGAGCGCGTCGAACGCTACATCGGCATCAGCGGCAACGAAGAAAACTACGACGTCCTGCCCGACAGCGTCTTCCAGCCGCCCATGGCGATGACCTGCGGCGAGGAAGTCCTGCGCGACAAAGTCAAAGCCAAAATGGGGCGCATCGTCACCATTGGCCGAGTCGCGATTCTCACCAAACCCCTCAACGGCCGCCAGCCCTGCCACTACTGCGGCCCCTGCGAGCAGGGCTGCTCGACGTTCTCTTATTACTCCAGCCCATGGACCACGCTCAAAGCTGCGGGCGCGACGGGCAAGCTGACCCTCGTCACCGACGCCGTCGCCAGCCATATTGTGATGGACAAAGCGACCGGCAAAGCCTCCGGCATCGCCTACATCGACCGCACCACCCGAGTCCCCCGTGAGATCCGCGCCAAAGTCATCGTGCTCTGCGCCTCGACGCTGGAATCCACGCGACTCCTCCTGAACTCCGCCCCCGGTGGTCTCGCCAACTCCAGCGGTGCCCTCGGCAAGTACCTCATGGACCACATCTACGGCGGCGGCGCAGCGGGCGAAATGCCCATGCTCCGAGCCAACCCGTGGTTCGGTCCACCCCGTCGACCCAACGGCATCTACGTGCCCCGCTTCCGCAACGTCAAGGAGACCACCACCAACGGCTTCATCCGCGGCTACGGCTTCCAGGGCGGCAGCAGTCCCAACTTCGCCATGGGCGCCGAGGGCTTCGGTGCTGATTTCAAAAAAGCGGTGCGCGAGAACGGCAAGTGGACCGTCAACCTCGGAGTCTGGGGCGAGTGCCTCGCCCGCCCGGAAAACTTCGTCGAAGTGAACAAGGATCAGGTCGACGCCTGGGGCATCCCCACGCTCAAAATCCACATGAAGTGGAGTGACAACGAGCTAAAGCTCTTCGAGGACGCCCGCATCCAGGCCGCCGAGATGCTGGAAGCCGCCGGAGCCACCAACGTCATCAAAACCGGCCGACCGTCGGTCCCGGGCTTCTGCATCCACGAAATCGGAACCGCCCGCATGGGCAGCGACCCGAAAAAGTCGGTGCTCAACGCATACAACCAGACGCACGACGTAAAGAACATCTTCGTCACCGACGGAGCCGCCTACGTCTCCAGCGCCTGCCAAAACCCAACCCTGACCATGATGGCCATCACCGTCCGAGCCTGCGATCACATCAAAGACCGCTTCAAAAAGGGCGAGCTCTAACCGGGCCCCGACTCCGGATTCATGAACAGGAATCGGGGACAGCCTGGTCATACAGGCGCTGCGGCTCACCGGTGATTTCATCAACTCCGGCCTCGGCGTCACGTCGGCTATTGTCTTCGCCGCCGGCCCGACCCGATGACGACAACGGCGTTTGACGACCCTACCACTCGTGCAGAGCGACCACCTCAGGCGGCCCAGCCGTCTTCCCAATCACCTGAACTTTCATTAGGAGCTGCAGATTCCGCGATTCCCAACTCTTGCTCGCGCCCCGCAGCATAGTGCCCAGCAGACCCGAATCGCTCAGTACCTCGCCCACCGTGTGGCCGCCATACTGCGTGATCCCGCCCGCCGCAATCACGAACTCCCCGCTCGCTCCGCGCAGGATCCGCGACACCAGCACGTAGTCCTCGCGAGTCTGCCCGTTGGGCTGCAGGGTTGGGAGCGTGAACCGCCGACCTGACGACGTGTCGACCACCGCAGGCGCTCCACTGGTCCCGGCGTCGAAAACAAACCGCATCCCCTTCATGAATTCCACCGTCCACCGGTTCTGAAACGCCCCAATCAGCACCGCCGGACTCTTCCGCAGCTCGGAGAACGTCAGATCATTCCCAAACCGGATCTCCGTCGCCTTCTCCTGCTTCTGCAAAAATCCGTTTACCCGAGCCACAGCCTCAGCCGACCCCAGCCCAATATACTGATCCGGCATCGAGACAATGTCCCGACCCCGCAGCACCGCGTCTGGACGAACCGACAGATCCAGCGTCTGGCCCTGGTAGTGGTCGATCGTGCCGCCGTGGATCCGCTCCTGAGCCTCGCGGCTCAGCCGGTACACCACCGGGTGCCCCGCACAGATCAGAATGGACGACCGGCTCTCCAGCGCCGGAGCCCAGAACCGGTGCAACACGTCCAACTTCCGCTGATTCCACTGCCACCACCCGGCAAACGCAACACCGGCAACAGCCGCCACAGCCAACCCCAAAGCCAGCGCGACAGGAACCAGACGGCGACGTGGCGACGGCTCCTCAGCCGGCGCAACAATCACAGCAGGCAGAACCTCTACCCGGTACCCGCGAGCCGGAATTTCAAAACGAACCCGAACCGCTCCCGCTTCCTGGTAGTATTTCGCCAGCCGCTTCCGAAGCTCATTCACCCTAACCCGGACAATCGGATTCTCAGCCGTGTCATACCCCGACTCCAGCCCGAACACCGACGCCCCGATCGCCCGCTCCTTCAACTGATCCTGCGACCCGTCCAGCGACACCTCGACCAAATGCCGCAGCAGCCGCTTCGACTGCTCGCTCTGCCGAAACTCCGGACTTCCCAGAAGCTGCTCGAGCGCGGCCCCCACCTCGGTGCGGAACGCCCCGTCCAGCCCACCCGAAGATGCAGTATTGGCACTCATGAACGCCTTAACCAGTCCGTAACCTTGTCCTTATCATGCCATCAAAAGCCAATGAACACGCCCTTTACCTATTTAGGCATGTTTGCAACCTTGCAGGCTGTCTCCAGTAGTGGTGGAATCCTCCCAACAACTCCGCTTCCTGAGTGAGGTTCCATGTCGCATCACTTTCCCGCCATATCCCCGTGGACTGCCGCGATCCTCCTGATCCCGGCCGCCCTGTTCGCCCAAAGCACCAGCGGCACCATCACCGGTCAGATCACCGATCCCGGTGGAGCCGCCGTCGCAGGAGCACCAATCGAGGCCCGCGACACCGCCCGCAACCAGGTACTCCGAACCGAATCCAGCCCCACTGGCAGCTACAGCGTGAGCGGTCTCTCGCCCGGCATCTATGAAGTGAAGGTGACCGTCACCGGATTCAAAGCCGCCATCGCCACTACAGTCGAGGTCCGCGTAGCCCAAACCACCACCCAGAACTTCAGCCTCGAACTCGGCCAGGTCAGCGAGTCCGTCAGCGTCTCCGGCGAAGCCCCGCTCATCAACCCGAACTCCGCCGCCGTCACCACAACGGTCCAGAACCAGCTCCTCCAGGACCTCCCGTTCAATGACCGCAGCGCGCTCTCAGCCGTTCTCCTCACCCCCGGCTCGCAGGGCGACCCGCAATACAACGGCGGAGTCCAGTCGGAAATGCCCGCCGTATTCACGCAGGCGGTCAGCCCCGGCGGCTCCCTCACCATGGGCGGCGGACGCCCCGGAGGCGGGTCCATCCTCGTCGACGGTTCCGACGTCATGTCGGCCGGAAACGCCCGCGCGGTCATCACCTTCTCCGCCGACACCGTTCAGGAAGTCTCCGTCCAGGCCAACGGCATCCCCGCCCAGTACGGCCGAACCACCGGCGGAATCATCAACCAGGCCACCAAGTCGGGGTCGAATCAGTACCACGGCAACTTCACCTGGTCCCACACCGATCCCGGCCTGCAGACCCGCTTCCTCGGTTCCAGCTTCGGCCCCACCGCACGCTACGACACCTACACCGGAGCCATCGGCGGCCCCGTAATCATCCCCAAAATCTACAACGGTCGAAACAAGACGTTCTTCTGGGCCAGCGGCGAACCCCAGCGCCAGTCCCTCCGCATCGGAGCCTCGCGCGTTCGACTCCCAAACGCCAACGTCCTCGCCGGCAAGTTCCGCGATGAATACGAGTTCCTCGACCCCACCCTGCGAGCCCGCGACATCAACGCCGCCATCGCCTCGCCCATCCGGACCAATGGAGTCTACTACCGTTACAACCTGAACAACCAGGGCTTCCCCGTTGGCCCGCAGCTTGCCAACTCGGCGTGGACCGCGATTCCCAACGGCGACCTCTCCAGACAACTCGCGGCGAATCCCCTGGCCCAGAACCTGCTGAAGACGCTCTACCCGTTCACGCCCGGCCAGAACACCCCCAACATCACCTGGCTCCGCCCCGACGGCCTGTCTGACATCGACGGCAATAACGCTATCTTCGTCCGAGGCGTTGCCAGCGAAGACAACCGCTACAGCTTCAAAATCGACCAGCTCCTCGGCGCGTCCGACCGCATCGCATTCCGCTACTCGGTAACGCCGGTGCAGGGCGTCCGCTTCGACTGGGGCGGACCGTCTGACCCCGGCGGCCCCATCGTGCAGGACCGCGTCACTTCCTACAACACCGGGCTGCAGTACAACAAGCTGATCTCCCCGACGCTCGCCAACGAAACCCGCGTTACCTACTCCCGCGGCGACGCCTTCCGCGGACCCAACGACGCCGCAGCCTCGCAGGACTGGGGCCCCACCCTCGGCCTCCTGCCCGCGGTCGCCGGAGTCGGCTTCCCACAGATCCTCGGCCGTGGAGCCAACGGCGAAGGCCGCACCCTCGACGTCAACTTCGGAATGGGCACCGACTTCAGCCTCCAGAAAGGCGCCCACTCCCTCCGCGTCGGAGGCGAGCACCGGCGCATCCAGCTGAACCGGATCAGCTACTCCGGCCTCACCGGCGGCTCCTACAGCTTCTCCGGACAGGTCAACCCGCCCACCGGGTCGATGAACGACAACTCCGCCCAGGTCGCCGGACTCATCCTTGGAGCGCTCAACAGCTACTCCTTCCAGCGATTCCAGTCCAACGCCTACTACCGCTGGCGCTACTGGGCCCTCTACCTCCAGGACGACTGGAAGCTGAACTCGAAGCTCACCCTGAACCTCGGCCTCCGCTGGGATTACGAAACGCCCCGCACGGAAAAGTACGACCGACAGGGCTGGTTTGACCCCACCGTCGCCGGCACCGTCAACAGCCGACCGGTTGCCGGAGCCTTCGTCTTCGCCAACACAGGGGACCGCCAGCGCGGCCTCTTCCCGTCCAACTTCAGCGGCCTGCAGCCTCGCATCGGACTCGCGTACCAGCTTCGCTCCAACATCGTCTGGCGCAGCAGCTTCTCCGTCCTCCGAGCCCCTCTCACCGGCTACGGCAACAGCCTCTCAAGCAGCATGAGCAGCAGCAAGCCGCTCGATTTCGCCACGCGGGCCGCGATGCGCGACGCCGCGGCCAAGTTCCTGACGCAGTTTCCCGAGCAGGCGATCGCCAAGGAGCTCGGCAGTGGTCGCCCGCTGGTGGCGGCCGCGAACAG
>JAWXCM010000249.1:0-4523 GCA_034408745.1 Bryobacteraceae bacterium | reverse complement strand
GCGGCGGACCTCCACTGAGCTTCCATTTGGCATAGGCGAAGATCTCGGGAGGCTTCGCGCCATCCGGGTGACTGTGCTTCATGCGGACCTGCAGGCTGAGCAGGCGTTCGCCGCGCGGCAGCCGGTACGACTTCTGCCACGACGGCATGACATACGCGAAATCATTCGTTCCGTTGATCCAGAACATAGGACGCCGCCCCTCGGGCAGCCAGGAGGAGGGATCCCACATACGTGTCCAGGCACGCGCCCGCTCCGGACCGAGCTTCTCGAAGTCCTTCAGCCAGGCGGAATCCTCCCTGAGAAAGCCGCACCCGTACACCGGTATACCGAAGCGGAAACGGTGGTCCAGACTGGCGACGATGCTGGTGAGGTAGCCTCCCCAGCTGATGCCCGTGACTCCGATCCGCCCGGAGTCGACACCGGGCTGCGCGCGCAGGAACGAGTGAGCCAGAATCGAGACAGCCACCGCGTGATAGCTCCACTGATCTGTGACGGGAGCGTCGACGTTCGCGAAGTCGCCCCAGCCCGCCGGGCCTGCAAACTCGTGCCGCCTGCGCTTCGGATTCCACGGATCCGAGTCTGTATTGTCCGGCAGCGTGCCAACCGTATCGACGGCAATAGCGGCGAACCCTTCCCGGTTCCACATGCGCACCCACTCGGCGAACGCTGTTCCGCCGCCCCCGTGGATCAGGACCATGCCCGGCGCGCGCGTGGCGCGTTCGGGGATGCCGTAGTACGCGAACGCCCGTGTGGGCTTGCCCTTGTAAGCCGGGCCGGCAATCCACACCGCCTTCACGCCGGGTTCTGTAGTGGAACCTTCCCAGGACTGAGGTGTCTTTTTGAGATTCGCGGCCTGCCACGGCATCTCCGCGCCGGGCAAAAGAACGGAGAGGAACAGCAGCAGGTGAACTCGAAACATGCGGTTCGTAATATTGTGTCGCACCTGCGCCGCCATGGTGAGTCCCAGGCTAAGGCTCGTCTCGGCTTACCGGCGCGTTGTTACCAGGTGAGCCAGCAGACGGCGAGGTCAATGCATGGATCCCAGAGCTTGCTGAATGACGAATTGCGGCGCAGCTACTGCGACAGCAGTTCAGACACCGGTCGAAGCAACGTCTTGCTCGACACCTCAGCAGGTTTCGTGTTGAGCAGCACGAATGTCCTGTCCCGCTGTGGGTCGTGCCAGCAGAGTGTGCCGGTGGAGCCGCTGTGACCAAACGAACTCTCGGAGCACCCCTTGCCGAAACCGGAGGAGCCCACCATCCAGCCATAGCCCCACGGCCGGTCCACGTTTGCATTTTGGTTCACGATCATCGAAGCGGCCGTTTCCCGCCGGAGCACGACCTGCTTCGGTTGCACAAACGAGCGCAGGAAATGGCTGATGTCGCCGACGGTCGAGTGAGCGCCGCCCCACGGACTCGCGAGATTGCGCCAATAGGAGCTGTTCCAGTCCCAGTCGTTGACCTCGGACACCTGCGACTGCATCGTGCTCGGTATCGAACGGCCACCCAATCCCAGTGAGGTCTTGCCCATGCCGAGAGGAGCGAAAATCTCGGCTCGCAGAAACTCCGGGAATGGCTGTCCGGAGAGACGAGACACAATCTCCGCTGCGAGCAGAATCCCCATGCTCTGATAGCGCTGTTTGGTTCCCGGTTTGAACAGGAGTGGCGTGCGGCAGGCGCCCTCAACGAACGCTGACAAAGATGCGTGTCGACGACGCAGCGCCTCGTTTTCGGGCAGCATGTCGGGCAGACCCGAGGTGTGTGTCAGGAGATGGCGGATCTGGACTGATTCGCGTCCTTCCCCGTGGAACTCAGGGATGTATTTGGTCACGGCATCGGTTAGCCTGAGTTTGCCGCGGTCTGCCATCAGCATCACCGCGGTGGCCGTCATCGGCTTGGTGATCGACGCGATCAGGAACACGGCTTCGGGCGTTGACGCCTTGCCGAAGGCACGCTCGAACGTCTTGCCTCCGCTGCGGAAATGCAGCACCGCGGCTGCAACTTCGCCGCTACGCACGCGCTGTTCGATCAACCGCTCCGCCTGCTCATACGCTCCGTCGTTCGGCGCGAAAGCGAGGCTGCTCAAAATGAGGTCGCGTCGAGTCATAGTCACCAATCCTAATAACAAGCGGCGATCCGTCTGGCGGCGGGCCTCATCGTGACGAAGCGAGGGGCAGCAGGACGGACCACAGATTACCACCGGCGGTGATGAACAGGGTTTTCCCATCGGGTCCACCGAAGGCGCAGTTGGTGACTTCTTCGTCGGAGATGGAGAGGAAGGTCTCGAGCTTGCCTTCCAGGTTGAGGACGTAGATGCCGCCCTTGTTCTCGGCCGTCTCGTGGGGTCGCGGCGTGGTGCGGCCAGCGGCGACGTAGAGGCGGCGTCCGTCTGTCTTCAACCCGTCTGGGCCGCGACTGGTTCCCCAGTCGTGAAGAAGCTGCTTCGTCGTCAGGTCGTCAACGCGGAAGCGCCAGAGCTTGCGAGCTCCGCCCGCGGTGTTGTTGTTGTTATCGGCGACGTAGAGGTATTTCCCATCCGGAGAAATCAGGACGCCATTGGGTCTTTGAATTCCTTCGGCTTTTCCGAGAATGCGGGTAATTTCCCCGGGCTCATCGACGCGATAGACGGATTCTTCCGATAATTCCATGGAATCGCGATTTCCGTAGCGCGGGTCGGAGAAGTAGATGCGGCCCTTTGCGTCCATCGTGAGGTCGTTGGGAGAGTTCAGCCGATGGCCGTCGAAGCGCTCGGCGAGCACGGTGACTGAACCGTCTTTCTCGTACCGCACAACTCGGCGGTTCAACCCCTCGCAGACCACGAGACGGCCCTGCCGGTCGAACAGCAGACCGTTGGCTCCCCCGGCGTTTTCCTTCCAGACCTTGATGCGGCCGGTGGCGTGGTGGCGGCGAGTGATGCGGTTGTTGCCGGTGAACCAGAGATAGCCATCGTGCCAGGCAGGTCCCTCGCCGGCTCCGGCTTTCTCGGCGATGCGCTCAGGCGGCGCGGCCAGGAGGGGGGTCGCGAGCAGTACCAGAATCAGGGGGATGCGGCCAGGGGTCATTCCCATACATAATAGTCAAATCAGGACGGTGCCTGCCTCCTTGTTCCACGCCCGCTCGTTTGCGCTCGTTTTTTCCGCTCTCGCCTCTGCCACTGCCTTTGGGGCCGAGGACGCCGGTGTACCTGTGCTCCAGAAGGCGGGTTGCGCCGGGTGTCACAACCCCGATGGCGTTGCTTCCGGGACGCGGCTGAAGTTCGCCTCCGCCGAACACGCCGAAGTTGTGGAGGTCGCTCCGGCACTGATTGACCGGGCCAACCCACTGCAATCCCTACTCGTTATGAAACCGACCCGGCGCGTGGCGCATGGAGGGGGCAAGCGGATTGAACCCGGGAGCGCGGAGGAATCGGCGCTGCTGGCGTGGCTGGCCGGGTATAAAGCGAAGCGGCGGGCAACCGCCGATGCTAAGCCTGTGGGCCCGGTGATGCGGCGACTGACTAACGCGCAGTACAACAACACGCTCCGGGATTTGCTGGGCGATGACAGCCGGATCGCGGACAGCTTCCCTCCCGAGGACTTCGTCAACGGATTTCGGAATCAGTACCTCTCCCAGGGGGTGTCGCCGATTCAGGCCGAGGCGTACGCGGCAGCGGCGGAAAAGGTGACTCGCAAGGCGTTTTCCGGCGACACGTCGAAGTTTCTGACGTGCAGGCCGGCTGAGGTGGGCTGCGCCGACAAGTTTGTGCGCCAGTTCGGGCGCAGGGCATTTCGCCGTCCGCTGGCAGACTCGGAAATCGCGCGCTATCGCAGGCTGTTTACAGCGGGTGGCCCAAAGATCGTCGTTGAGGCGATGCTGCAGTCGCCGAATTTCCTCCTGCGCACGGAAAACGGGCTGGACCGGTCTCGGCGAGGCTATGAGACGGCGAGCCGGCTGTCGTATTTCCTGTGGAACACGATGCCGGACGAGGCTCTGCTGCGCAGCGCGGCGGCGGGTGAGCTGGATACGGCGGCAGGTGTGGAGCGCGCGGCCAGGCAGCTGATTGCGGACCCGCGTGCGCGGGAGTCGATGAATGACTTCCTGGTGGAATGGCTTCGTTTCGACAGGCTTACCGGGACCGTTCGCGACCGTCGCATGTTTCCGCAGTTCACGCCGGAGCTGATTTCGTCGATGCTGGGCGAGACGCGCCGGTTGTTTGAGGCCGTGGCGTGGGGGGAGGGCCGGAGCTTCATGGAGTTCTACTCGGCCGATTATGGGTTCCTGACGGCGGATCTGGCAGCCCTGTATGGGGTCGCGGCGGGTCCCAACGACGGGCGTGTGGCGTTTCCAGCGTCGACCGGGCGCGCGGGTGTGCTGGGTCAGGCCACGTTCCTGGCGCTGACAAGCAAGCCGGCGGAAACGTCTCCCACCTCGAGAGGGCTGTTTGTGCGGGAGCAGTTTTTGTGTCAGGACGTGCCGCAGCCGCCTCCAGGCGTGAGCACGAACCTTCCTGCACTGAGTAAGGATCAGCCGCAGACGAACCGGCAG
>JAWXCM010000248.1:0-14298 GCA_034408745.1 Bryobacteraceae bacterium | reverse complement strand
AATTCAACCGCGAATGTAGTGTAGACTCGGCCATCGCCTGAACCTATTTTCAATGGCTTGGGCCATTCTTGACCGGTTTGGTGACGAACTTGGGTTAACAAGGCGAGCGATGCCCACCCGCTCAGCCGGGAACAAATCCGCAAATCGTTCTGGTTCCGAAAACAGCACGGTCTCGAATTCATGGACCTGCAGGTATGGGATGATCGGCCATCGTCGATATCCACCGAAAAGGCAGTCTCCAGCGCACGGACACGGTCCATTAGCTCAGGCCTGCGGTGCGCATCCTGCCATCCTGGAAAGTTTACAGGCAGGCGGTACAGGTCGACCATTGTCGTGAACCGGGCATCTGATTTCCGATCCTGCCTCAACCAGCGGACCAGGTCCCCGCGCAGATGTGCGTAATTGACCAGCCCCCCTCGCCATACCCGGCCGGCCTGGCGCGATGTCGTGATGCGATGAGCACACGCAAACACGTTCATGGAGGCGAGTTAGGGAGTGATGATCTCGTTGACGAAGACCTCTTCGGTTTGACCTTCAACAACGATGTTGAGACGGATCAACGGGCTGGCCTGCCTCCGATAACGTTCTTTTCCCACAACTCCGAAACCGAATATTCCTCAAGCCAGCTGCGGTACGCCTCCGGGTCCAGCCGCTGGAACATCGATTCCCGGCCGCGGCGTTCGACAACAACCACCGACTCGGGATCGAAGCGATCAATCAGGGACACGGACTGAGTTGCCACGATGACCTGGATGGTGCGGCTTGCGGCGCGAATCAACTCGCTTAATATTTCGATTGCGAACGGATGGAGACCCAGTTCAGGTTCATCAAGTATCAAGACGTCCGGCAGATTGTCCTCGGGTTGCATCAACAGGGCGACGAGCGCGATAAACCTGAGCATTCCGTCGGCAGCCTGTCCAGCGCTAAAAATAACATCCGATCCTACCTCCCGCCATTGCAGCAGGACGGAATCGTACACCAGACTGAGTTCGAAATCAGCGAAGAAGGGCAGCGCCTGTCGCACCGTATCGACGATTCTTCGGTAATCAACGGGACTCTGTTGTTGCAGACGCATCAGGAACGCCCCAAGGTTTCCGGCATCCTCCTTCAAATAGCGTGAATCATCAACGTGCCACTTACCCCTCATTCGCGCCGTTGAGGAAGTGTTGTGGAACTGATAGGACACCAACCTGCGCAACAAACTCAGAATAGTTCTGGCCGTTGTGTTTTGGACTGTGTTATCGAGCAGTCTCGCTTCCCGATGCCCCGAATCAAGGTAGGTCCACTGTACGGAGTTTGTCCAGTCGCGCCGGGCAAAACGGAATTTCTCCTCGGTGTAGATGAGAACGTCCCCGGAAGCTAATGCGAGACGGAAAGCGTAGTCATTGTCACCGGAAGGTGTTTCCAGAGTCAGCCTTGCCGTGAGGTCCCGAGTCCTTTCGGGACCGTCGTGAAGAACCGCTCCGGCTCCACCATGGCGCCCGAGGAATTCCTGCAACTGGCCGGGTGACGCCAGGGACCAGGAGAGCATCTTGAAGAAAGAAAGTAAGTTCGATTTACCGGCACCATTCGCCCCAATTAAAACTGTCAGCGAACCAGGCTCGAAGTCCACGAGCGAACGTATGGACTTATAGCCCGAAATGCTGACGCTCTTTAGTCGCTGGCGCATTGCAGTTTGCTTCTATTCTGTCACTCCACCTTTCGCGCTGAAGCGGCCCGATTCGGCTCCCACAACACTTCGCCGACTCCCAGCTGCACACTGGCCCAGCGGCTCCACACGAACAATGCGTCGCTAAGCCGGTTCAGATACCGAACCGGTTCCATCGCGCCTTCCGGCTCTTCCCGAGACAGCGTCACAGCCAGTCGCTCCGCGCGGCGGCACACCGTTCGACAAACGTGCAACTGCGCGTTCAGCACATTTCCGCCAGGCAACACAAATGACCGCAAATCGGGCAGCGTATCGTTCATCTCATCGATCTCCACTTCCAGCTGCCTGATATCGACGTCGGTGACGCGTGGCTGCTGCGGGCCGACATCCTCGGGCATGGTCGCCAGAATCGAACCCAGGTTGAAGAGCTCATGCTGCACGCGAAGCAGGATCCCGGCAAGCCGGGCCGTCCGCGTATCCTCAGCGGCAGCGATGCAGGCCAGACCGACGAACGAGTTCAGCTCGTCTACCGTGCCATAGCACTCAATGCGCAGCGCGTCTTTCGCAAGTCGCTGCCCGCCCACCAGTGAGGTTTCCCCGGAATCGCCGCGCTTTGTGTAGATACGGTTCAGCGCCAGCGAGGGCTCGCGGAACGTTTTGTTGTCTTCCATGAATGTCTACAGGAACGCCCGTAACAGCCGTGACTGCACATCCTTGAGCGAGGAGTGCGCGCTGTCGAGCTCCGAAATCTTTTCCTTCAGCGTACGGAACAAGGTCGCGCGTTCAATCGCGCTCTGAATCACCAGCAGCAGCTGCGAGTTATCCCAGGGCTTCTCAAGGTACTGGAACAAACCGACTTCGTTGATCGCCTGGATTGCCGACTGTTTGTCGGCATGCCCGGTAAGCAGCACGCGCGCGGCTTCCGGCTGCAGCGACCGGGCTTTGCCCAGAAACTGAATTCCATTCAGCTTCGGCATTAAATAATCGCTGACTACGACGTCCACCGGATGCGTTTCCATAAACTGAACCGCCTGCTCGGGATCCATGTAGCCATGAACATTGAACTCAGTCTCCAGCGTCAAAAACGCGCGGATACTGGTGACCACCATTTCTTCGTCGTCGACGATCAGAATTTCCGGCGTGGACTGCCCATTCGGTTGCACTTACGGTCGCTCCTGTGATCTCGGTTGACGCAAAGGAATCCACAGGTGAAATGTGGTTCCGACTCCCGTTTCCGTTTCAAATGTAATCTTGCCGCCGTGGGTATCTTCCACAATCTCACGAGTAATCGTGAGCCCAAGGCCCGTACCTTCGCCAATCGGCTTGGTCGTAAATCCCGCCGCGAAAATTCTGGGACGAACAGCTTCCGGAATTCCGCTGCCCGTGTCTGACACCGACACATGCGCACGTTCACCGTCGCTGCGTGTGCGAATCGTTATCGTACCCTCCGCCTCAATCGCCTGCGACGCATTCACTACAAGATTCAAGAACACCTGATTCAACAGCCCGGGGTAACACTCCACATCGGGCAGATTTTCATCGAACTCGGTCACCACGGTGATCCGCCGCCGAAATACACAATTCGTCAGTTTAATGGTATTCAGCAGGATCTCATGAATATTGACCCGCTGGAGATCCGACTCATTCACACGGGCAAACGTCTTCAACCCACGAATAATTCCGAGGATGCGCTCGCACGCAATCTTGTCGATGTCCGTGAGGCTGGCCAGCGTATCGAGAACAGCCAGCGTGCGCGGCGTCGGCGGCAGGCCCTGCTCTACCGCCGTGCCCAGAAGCTTTCGCAGGCTGTTGAGAGAGCGCCGGATGGTCTCGTTATTCGACAGAATCGAACCGATCGGCGTGTTGATCTCATGAACGATGCCGGCCGCAAGTCGACCGAGCGAAGCCATTTTGTGTGCTTCCGCGAGCTTCCGCCGTGTCAGGTCGAGTTCGCGCTCGGCCGACGCACCTGCAGGATCGCTCATTCGCTAATCTCCGGGGTCGTCAGAAAGGTGGCCATACGATAGGGAGCATGCTCGCCCAAACCATTATCATGCTCGCGGCAGCGGCATCTGTCACTGTGGATCCCGCGGCGTGCCGCAGAACTTCGCTGGGGCGTACGGGTGGGGCTGCATGGGAATCGGACGGCAAACGGCATCTGTCTGTTTCGGTGGACGCGCCCTCTGCCGGAGATGTGTCACTGGAGTGCCGTATTCGTGTCCCGGCGGGCACCACGGAGGTGACGCTGAGCTTCGACCATGCGTACGTCAGTTTTCAGCCTTCCGGGTCCCGCCAGACCGGATCGGGTCTCAGGCTGGCGGCCAACGGCAAGCCGGTGGCCGAAGTCACGCGCGTGGCGGGTGAAGACTGGATCGAATCGCGAAACCGCTCCTGGACCGTGCCGGTCACGGGCAATTCCGTCGTTCTGCGGATCGACGCTCACGACGCGTCCACCGCCGATCCACTTCGTATCGACCTCGACGGTTTGCGCGTGACGCCCTCCCGTTAGGGCTGCTGCTTACGAGGCGGCAGTTGCGCCAGAGTCGATTTCGGCAGCCGTGCCACAATGCCGATCTGCGTGCCGACCAGGTCCGCCACATCGTACTGAACAGCGAACCCCGGCACTAGCGCTTCAGGTAACGGTCGAGGAACTTCCAGACTTCCTCGCGTGATTCGCGGGCCAGCTTCGTATCGATCCGGTTGAAGGTGTGCCCGCCTGGCGCGTTGTCGTAGATCTTGTACTCGAACTTCTTGCCGGCTGCCTTGAGGGCCGCAATCAGCCGCTGCACTTCCAGAACGTTGACATCCTCGTCATTGGTGTTGGTGTGGACCAGCAAAGGTGTCGCGAGTTTGTCGACGTGAGTCACCGGCGACCGGCGCAAGTATTCCTTGACGTCATCGTCGGCCGTCTTGCCGATGTGGGTTCGAGCGGAGAAAATCGCCCGGTAGCTGTCGGACTTGTAGCCCATGCGGGCCACCAGGTCGCTGACCGGGACACCGGCGTAAGCGACGGTGTACGTCTGGGGTCGCTGGAAGATATTCAGCAGCGTGATCAGTCCGCCGTGGCTCCAGCCAATCATGCCGACACGGGCCGGATCCAGGAACGAATACCTCTCCAGCATCCATTCGCGGCCAGCATCGACGTCGTCGACTTCACGCCCGCCGTAATCAATCTGGTTGTAGAAGGTACTCCCGTAGCCGGTGCTGCCACGATAATCGGGCGCGATGATGGAGTAGCCACGCTCAATCAACTCGCGGAAAACGTGAACGTAGTTGCTGGAGGTGTTGCTGTGCACGCCACCGTGCGCAAATACAATCAACGGCTGCTTCTTCGATCGGTCCAGCTTTTTGGGAATCAGCGTCAGGGCATGGATGATCAGGGGGTTTCCCGAGCCCTGGGCAGTGGGATTCGGCTCTTTGGCCGGCGGGAGACTGGTGTACTGAACGTCGTCCACCTCAGCGATGTCCGCCATCCGCAGATACCAGAACAGGTTGTCGACCTGGCGGTCCATCGAATCGAGCCGCTGGTCGCGTCCGGCGTTCGGCTGCGCGCTTTGTGGAGCCGGCGGCGCGGACGGACCCTGCCCTGCGCAGGTAACTACGGCGAGCAGCGCGGACGCGAAGCGGGAGGCGATCATTGTTTTCAAACTGGGTCTTCAGGCTGGGAAATGGTGCCGCAGCGGAGAATAGAAAGCGCGGACGAAGCCGGTGGCCGTGTTCATGGCCGTATCGACTGTCTCGCCCGGCCGGATAGCGACTACCACCCGAACCAGCGCAGTGTCGGTCCGGTTATAACGGAGTGCGTCGGCAACAACCCAGAACTTCGCTTCGTACTCACTGGCCACAATGCGATCGCGAGACTGGTACCAATAGAGGACCAGGCTCTGATGGTCGCCCTTCTGCACCACGTACCGGTTGACTTCCATCGCAGGGCGGCCTTCGACATCCACCATGACATGATCGGAGACGGAGGGAATCCAGCCGCTTCCGGGCAGGCAATTCTTGGGCGAATGCGGTGTCTGACCGGTGCGCTGGGATTTGAAAAATGCGACGAACAGATTCGCCCCTGCCCCATTGGCTCCGTTCATATAGGACCGGTTCAACGTATCGTCGGCCTTGAGAACATCGAGAGTTTCTTTGTCGATGGTCGTCTCCTGCACCATGTTCCATGTGCCGAAGGTCCTGGACAGATCATGGAGTGCAACGTGACTGGGGATCGTCTCACTGCGCCGGAAGCCGTAGACCAGAGCCGCCTGCGAGAGAAGAACAATGGTGAGTATGAGAGCTTTCGGTTTACGAAAAGAATCGAAATTAACTGGCACGCCGAACCACCTTCTTGTAAATGCGGTCAATCAACTGGTGAACACCGACGAGGATTGCGAGCGCGATCATGAAGATAACCCAGCCCTGAGCGGTGTGCATGAAGCCATGCGCCAGTTCGGTGTCGATTTCGCTCATAATACCGGTTACCGTCACTCGAAACGCGTTTGCGGCAATTGCAATCGGTACTGTCGCGATCAGCAGAGCCCAGCGCATCCACGTCTTGTTGTCGAAGAAATAGGCGTATACGAGCGACAGAAAAGTCAGCGACAACAGAGAACGGATACCGCTGCAGGCTTCCACGACCGAGAGTTTCTGGCTCGGGAGTTCCAGCACATTGCCTTCTCGCAACACCGGGATTCCAATCAGATCCAGCAGGTCGGCAGCTACCCGGCTCGCGAACAACTGAAGCGGGAAAGTGATCTGGTTGTAAATAACCGCCGGGATCGGAATCATGAACACCAGCAGCGACAGAGGGAAAGCGAGGATCCGGAGAGCTTTCCAGCCGCCCAGATAGAGGACGGTTCCCACCACTGCTTCCACGAACGCCGTGCGGGCGAGAAACAACTCCGCTCCAAGGGTACCGATCCAGCCCTGAAACGCCGCATAGATGATTAGAGCCAACCCGAGATAATTAGGGCGCGACTCGATTCCCGCCAGTTCGTCCTTACGCTGCCAGGCGATATAGCCTGCAACGATGGGCACAAAAAAACCATGCCCCATATCCTCGTCGTTGCTCCACTGGTTGACCAGCAAAATGAGGATGGGAAGGTAACAAAGAACAAGCAGGAGTCCGAACCAGATGACCGGGGCGAGCACCTGCGCCGTCTCGGAATTCGACCTGGGAGAGAGAGCCGGCTCGGCCGGGAGAACAGGTTTCGCTACGGATGACATAAAAAGGAGGTGCTCTGCGCCTTACGCCGTGTCCTTTATGACAGTGTAGCGCAATATAAGCACGCGGTTCCTTGCCCTGAGGCAGAAACAAAAATCGGCCACTGCCGGCATTTCTGGCGACAGTGGCCATCTCGTTGTCGAGCTGGAAAGGAGTAAGAGAGAAACACCACAAAGGGAAAGGTCTGTGTTTACAAGCGATTGACAGCGGCGCCGCGAGGTCCTGGGCCACGCGGACCGCCAGGACCGCCAGGACCGCGCGAGCCATCGCCGGGACCGTCAAACTTCTCGAGCTTCGCACGCTGGTCGGCCGTCAGAACAGTGAGGAACTTCACATGTGCTTTAGCGTGAATTGCCTGCTCCTGCCCCTCGAGGCTTGCAGCGGCGGCGGTCAGCCGGTCGATCGTCGAGTCGTTCGCCAGTGCTGTGACCGCGTCGCGTACCGCTGTCCGTGCCGACTCGACTGAGGCGTCAAGGGCGCTGGATGCCTTGTACTCATCCGTAAAGATAGTGGTAATCTGCGTCACCTGGCTCGGCTGGAGCGTGAGCAGGGTGGTGAGGTACTCCACCCGGTGCGCGATGCGCTGCTCCGGCGTCTGCGACGTGGCGGGGGTCTGAGGGGTCGGCTGAGCGAACGCGGCGGCAGCAGCCAGGGTAACGAATGTCATCATCAGTTTGCGAATCATGGTATGTGTTTGTACAACCTCCACTCCTGTAAACGCGGCCCGAGATAATTACGCTGCATTAACGAAGTAAAGTCGAAGTAAATTGGCGAGTGTAAAGTATTTGTCAGGCGTCGGAGGATTTCGGCTGCGCGAATTTGTAGCCGAATCCGTGAGCGGTTACCAGGTACCGGGGCTCCTTCGGATTATCTTCCAGTTTGCTCCGAAGCTGCGCCATATGAACGTCGACGGTCCTTGTGTTCGGAGTATGCTGATATCCCCAGACCCGCTGCAGCAGTTCTTCGCGGGAGACCGGGGTTTCCGGCCGGTCCAGCAAATAACAAAGCATTTGAAACTCTTTAAACGATAAATCGACCGGAGTTCCCGCGCGCATGACGGTTTTCTGTATACGGTCGACCAGCACCGGACCGAACGCAGCCGTGTCATGCGACACCGGCGCGTGCCGCCGCATCAACGCCTCAATGCGGGCCAGCAGTTCCGAAACGTCGAAAGGTTTGGGCAGGTAGTCGTCGGCACCAATCTTCAGTCCGGCCACCCGGTCCCGCACCTCCCCGCGCGCCGTCAGCATCAGCACGGGCGTGGTTACGCCGCGACTGCGCAGCGATTCGCAGACACGGAACCCGTCGATGCCCGGCAGCATAACGTCCAGGATGACCAGATCCCAGTTGCCGGTCGCCGCCATACTTAGCCCTGTGTTGCCGTCTCCCGCCGTCTCCACCATGAAACCTTCACTGGTTAGTCGATCGGACAGGAGCATCGCCAGCATTGCCTCGTCTTCGACTACGAGAATCCTGCGCTGCGCCATCAGACGTTAGCCTCTTCCGTGGGCGGAATGGCCACCGGGAGTCCGATGGTTGCCACGGTGCCCGCCCCAGGACTGGATTCTACCTCAACCGTCCCCCCGTGAGCTTCGGCGATCTTCCGGACCAGGTGAAGTCCAAGTCCGGTGCCCTGGCTGCCGCCGCTGAGCGTGCCGCGATAGAAAGGGCGAAAGACGCGGCGCAGGTCTCGCCGGCCGATTCCGGGGCCATGGTCGGCCACCTCAATTTCCACCCTGCCGCTGGCCGCCGTCGCCCGCACCCGAACCCATTTGCCCGCGGAGGCATGTCGAACCGCGTTGACTACCAGGTTGGTAAGAGCGGCGATCATGAGGTTCAGATCGGCATGCACCTGAGGCAGGTCGGGCTCCACTTCCCGCACGACGGTGAAGCCTGCGTCACGAAGAACCGTCTCCGCCGCGGACAACGCACCGTCGACGATTGCGGCAGCCGGCACGGGCTGGGCTCGCACGACGAAGTCGGGCCTCTGGGCCCGGGCGAACGTGAGCAGTTGCTCCACCATTCCGGCCAGCCGCTCGGATTCCCTGCGTATGGTCTCGCCATACCTCCTCACCTGTTCCGGTGTGGTGGCGATTCCCTGCGCCAGGTTGTCTCCCGCCAGCCGCATGACCGTAAGCGGCGTTCTCAGCTCATGAGACACAGCCATTGCGAACTCCATCTGGCGACGGGCCAGTTCGGCCGCCCTTCTGGTGGAGACCCACAACGCCAGGATGGCCCCGGCAAGACAGGCCAGCACCCCGAAAGAAATCGCCAGATTGCGGGTTCGAAAGGCGCCCGCCGAGGCGGCGACCGGATTGGCCATGCCGAGTTCCCACAGGCCTGCTGGACCGTTTGCGGGCAGGGCGGGGCAGTTCTGAGGCGTCAGCCGGAGCAGGTTCGCACGAACCGGGCCGGAACGCCTTCCTTCCGGCGGCCCGCCCTGCAGGTCGAGCTGATCCGCAGCCAACAGGCATTCCGGGCGCATCGCGAGAGTCCGAACCCGGGCTGCCACACTTTGCACACCCTCGCCGGCAAGGATCCGGTCTCCGTCGGCGACTCGCAGTTCCGGCGACCGGCTGCCCAGGTAGCGGTCCGCAAGCCTCGGTATCACTTTCCGCACTATGTGCTCGCGATCCAGAATCAGGGCACGTTCGCGATGCCGTTCGATGCCATCCTCGTCATCGTCCTCGCGATCCCGAGGGGGCGGCGGCGCCTCACGCGAGGGCGGCGGACCATCCGGCCCACGCCGCCGAGGCGGCCTTTCCGGACCGCCGCGGCCTCGTCCAAAACCGAAGCCGCCACCCTGACCGGGCGGGCCTCCGCGCCAGCCGGGAGGGCCGTTGCGGAGGACAGGCATCAGCAGCACAATATCGCCACTCGAGGTCACGAACGGCAGGTTCCGCCCCACAGGACCGGAAGACCGCTGCGTCTGGGGTATCGCAGAAACTTCCTCAATGCTTCCGTCCGAGGCTCTGACCTTTCGGAACTCGGAATCGAACTCGAAGAGCACTTCCCGCACGAGGCCAGGAAACTCGGCGCCCGAGCGCCATTCGTTCACACGAGCCGAATATGCCGCTGCCACCGAATCCGCAGTGGGTCGCCCGCCCGCGCTTTCCACTTCGGCGGGTCGCAAAGCGAACCACAGGTGGGCGCGCGCCACCTCGGCGTCCAACGCACCAGCCACCTGCTCCAGGCCCTGCTGCAAACGTGTGGCTTCACGCTGCAACTCCGCGTCGCTGACACGTTCTACCCAGCGGTACTGCACGTAGCCGAGCAGTGGTATCGCGGCGAGGGCAGCCCCGAAAACCCAGGGCGTGAGTCGGTTGCGCATGAGAGCAGACTCCAGATGTACTCTGTTGCCGCAGGAAATGAAAGGGCTTTACAACGACTTTACAGGTGGAACATCGGCTCAGGAGGCAGGCAGACTGTTGATGGCGCGTGTCGCGGCGGCGTGGGACATCACCACATCGGGGTCGCGCTGCAGTGCTTCAAAGTAGCGCTTTTCGAACCCCTGACCGAACTCAGACGGCACCAGCAGGGCCCGTGCGCGCTGAAGAAACAGTTCGACATCCTCGGGTCGCACCGGGTTCTTCTTGTCGTCGATCTTCTGGTCGATCTGGACCACCAGCCCAGACAGCTCGCGAAGATAGGCAAACCACGGGTCTTCCATGAGAAGGCCGAGGAACTGGCCGGGAGACTCGATTTTCGCGACATCCCGTTCGTAGATGGACCGCTCGGATTCCAGCAAAACTTTGTGGAGCCGGAGCAGCACGTGGCTTAGTTGACTGAGAATTGCGGCAGGGGACTCCATGGCTCCATCGTAACCGCGCCCAATGCGCAGGCCGGAGTCAGTGGCTTTGCCTGGTCTGAATATCGGCCAGCAGCTTCTCAAATTTCTGTTTCTGATCTTCGCGAAGGATCTTGAGAACACTGTGCTTGCCGGTAGCCCGGACATCGTCCATCTGTGCCTGAAGGGACTGGATATAGGTCATGAAGTCGTCCAGCACGACTTCCATTTCCTTTTCCTGATCCGGGGTGAGGCTGAGCTCCCTGGTGAAGCGCTGGAGCGAGATCTCACGCCCGCCGTTGTCCTTCCAGTACAGTCCGTTCCTGTGCCGCTCCGGGGAGAGCGTGAGGCGCATGGTGAGTGCACCGGCCGCCGCTCCGGAGAGGAAAATTGCCGCCAGGGTAAACAGGATCCGTGGATTCTGCCATGGCGCCCTGTCCATCATTACTGGAAGTCCTGATTGTAGGAGGCCAGATTGACCAGCACGACGCCGCGATGTGACGGCTGAACATCGGTCACAGGCGCCATTTCATCGCTGTGCCCAGCCAGAATCACCTCCGGACTCGAGGCAGCCACCGACAACTGCGGATCGGTGGTCGACGAGATCAGGAAGGTTCCCAGCAACATCAGGAACGCAGCCGAGGCATACGCAAGCCGCCTGGCGAACAGCGACTCACCGAACAGAACCCACATGGAAGGGCGGGCCTGCGATTCAATCCGGTCCATTACCTTCGCATAGAAGTCCGGACGCACTTCGAGTTCAGGTTTACGCGGCGGACGCAGCGAGCGCAGCAGTAAAGCCTGTACACGCATCGCGTCCACTTCACTCCGGCAACCGCCGCAGTTACGGAGGTGTGCTTCCACGTCGGGAAACGGCCCCCCGCCGTCCAAATACTCCTCGAGACGACTCTTCACTGGCTCATGCATTTGCTTCTTCCCAGACACTACAACCAACACGCAATCTGGCGGATCTTTGCCCGCTCATTGCTTTCCCGCAACACAACCCACTTCCAGGGTCACTAAGCACTGGTAACCGGAGCGGCGCCAAGACGCTGAGCTGCCTTAAGCAGCTTCTGGCGGGTCCGGAACAACTTCACCTTGATCGTATTCTCGTTCATCCCGGTCATCTGCGCCAGTTCTTCGACCGAATGTCCTTCCACTTCCTTCAGGAGCATCAGCATTCGATCCTCCTCGGAAACCTTGGACAGCATTTTCATCAGCAGATCGCGCCGCACCAGGGTTTCATCCGCCGGCGCCTGCCTGTCCACCGCGGTTTGGGAATTCTCCATCTGAAGGGTATCTTCTTCGGAGAAGTCGCTTTCGTAAACGAGCTTCCGAACCCTCTTCTTGCGAAGGTAGTCGTAGCACTCGTTGACAGTAATCTTGTAGATCCAGGTCAGCAGCGACGACCGGAAGTCGAAGTTGCCGATAGAGAAGTATATTTTCGCGAATACCTGCTGAGAAATGTCCTCGGCGTCGTTATGATTGCGGAGGATGCCGTAGATGATCGAAAAGACCTTGCTCTGATACCGTTCGACGATCTCGCGGAAAGCGATTTCGTCTTTGGCCTGGACCCGCCGAACCAGCAGAGCTTCATCAGATCCGCGATGATCCACTCTGGTCCTTGTACGAGTTTTCTCCCCGGTTGTGGGAAAGGGGAGTACGCCGCTCAAGCCGTTCATGACCACTCCGACGTGCCATAACCGGTGTAGGTTGCACCAAAACAGACATGTGAGTGGAAAGCTTGGAGGGCACGGACGCTTCTGACCCTTTTATCAGATTTCCGCTTCGCGGGGCAACCGTATTGCATCCCATAAGATGGAACCAGCCGTTTTCGCCCCGTGCCTCACTCCGGTTTGACGGGACTTCGGTTACAATGGGTTCGAAACCTACAGTTGAGGTAAGCATCCACTATGATCACTCTGACTCCCACTGCCGTGACCAAGGTTCAGGAAATCCTGAACGTCCAGGAGCCTAAGCCCGCTGGACTGCGGATTTCCGTCGTTGGTGGCGGCTGCTCCGGCTTTAGCTACTCGATGGCTTTCGAGAATAGCCCGGGGATGCTGGACAAGAGCTACAATTTCGAGGGCCTCAAGGTATTCATCGACCAGGCCAGCCTTCTGTACCTGGATGGCGCCGAGGTCGATTACGTCGAGTCCATGGAAGGCTCCGGCTTCAAGTTCAACAATCCCAATACCAAGTCGACCTGCGGCTGCGGCAGCTCTTTCAGCGCCTGACGCCCGGGACCTCTGACAGTTTGCCTGAAGCGGGCCTGTTCCTTGCGGACAGGCCCGCTTTGTGTTTGGCGTCGGGCGAGTTCTCGAATGTCAGTCCGCCGAGCTGCGCGGAATGGTCGGCGGACTTCCCGTCATGATCGGTCAGCAGAGCTACTGGCTTTTCGGTGGCAGTGGGTTCGGCACCCTTCTTTCGCAGACTGGTCCAGTGCACCGTCAGCTCCCGCCAACTGTATCGAAACCCCTGCCGCGTGCATATCCGGAGTTCTCCGGCCTGGGCGGCTGCCCGGGCGGCCGCCGGATTGGTGTTGGCGGCCTGAGGCCAGAACTGACTTCGTGTCTTTGCGGTACAAGCCGGACGTTCGTCCGGTTCACCCCCCGAAAGCTGAAATGGAACTGCGGTCAAAACCGCCAGGATTGCGAACACTTGGACCGTCGTGAGTCTCATTGTGCGTTGCTCGTGTTTCAAAATGGTACGCCCGCAACGCGCGGATTGGAAGATCGGGTTGTACCGTTTTGGGAATAGGAAGGTACGGACTAGGAATTATCTGAGGAGAAGATCGTAGAGTTAGTCGGGAAAAGCACATGGCTCCGCTGCGCTGGGGCGCGAGCAGGAGCCTGTGAAAAGTCGGTATTAGATGAGGTAGGTTAGCCCTGAGCGGGTGGTGCGGCTGGTACCACGGGAGGCGGCGCGGCGGCAGCGACTTTCTTGCGAGCCCGCGTAGCGCGTTTTTCGACGGGAGGCTGGCGATCACTCTTCCTCAGGGAGGAGAGAACCATGGAGGAGACGAACTTCTTTTCCCCATGGTCATCGAATTTTATTACGATATACTCATCAGTGCAGGACATCACCGAGCCAAGCCCAAACTTACCGTGCTCGACCTGTGCCCCCTGAGAGTAGGGCTGCTTCGTGGCCATAAGGAACCTCTCTAATCTACTCTAGCACAATTACTTATGTTTGTGTTTCAGGAGTAACCACTCTATGCCGGACTGCGTCCGATTTGCCGTGAGAACCGCAGGACTCCTGTTGCTTGCCGTCTGCGCCCTGTACGCCGCGCCGCGGAATGAACGTTATGCGTTGCTCCTCGAAGACGCGCCACTGGCTGCCGACGCCACCTCCCTGAAAGACCTGAGCCGGTCAGCCCGCCGTGGAAATCTGGCCGCCAAACAGCGAACTCTGACGGCGGCGATCGCTGAAACTGGATTCCACGTCACAGCAACCGAGCAGGTGCTGGTCAATGCCATTTTCGTCGAAGGACCGGCCGGCGCCGAGGCCGAACTGGCCGCGCTCCCCGGTGTTCAGCGCGTGGAGCGGCTCCGGCCTCTGAAGCGCCACCTCGACACAGCGGTCACTCTGATGAACGTTCCCGCTGCCTGGTCCACCGTCAACGGGCCACAAAACGCCGGCGCCGGCGTT
>JAWXCM010000247.1:0-11651 GCA_034408745.1 Bryobacteraceae bacterium | reverse complement strand
GTGCGGATCATGGCGGCGCCTTCGGCGATGCGGCGCAGGGCCTCGCCGAGGTTGCGCGCACCGCAGACGAACGGGACGCGGTAATCGCGCTTGTCGACGTGGTGCTCTTCGTCGGCGGGCGTCAGCACTTCGCTCTCGTCGATGTAATCCACCTGAAGGGCTTCGAGCACGCGCGCTTCGGTGAAGTGGCCGATGCGGCACTTGGCCATCACCGGGATGCTGACCGTCTGCATGATCTCGCGGATCTTGCCGATGGGCGACATGCGGGCGACGCCACCGTCTCTGCGGATATCGGAAGGCACGCGCTCCAGCGCCATGACGGCAACTGCGCCGGCTTTCTCGGCGATGAGGGCCTGTTCGGCGTTGGTGACATCCATGATCACGCCGCCTTTGAGCATTTCGGCGAGACCGACTTTGAGACGAAACTGATCGTCGAGAATCATTTTGAATTTCCTCCAGTTTAGGGCTATTTATACCAGCGCCGGCGCCGCGTCGAAGCGGCTGTTGATGTATCCGGTTTGCTCCAGTTCTTCGCGGAACAGCCTGCCCAGAATGGCGATACCCGCTTCAATGCGATCAGGTGACAGACTGCCGAAACTGAGCCGGAGCGTGGCCGGGTCGTAATGCGAGACGGAGAAGTTTTTTCCCGCGAGATAAGTGACGCCCTGACGGCGGGCGCGGGGCAGAAGTTCAGTAGTGTCGAGGCCACGGGGCAGGGTGACCCAGAGGTTCATGCCGCCTTCAGGGCGCGTGAACGCGCTCCCCTCGGGCAGGTGTCGGGCGCAGGCATCGAGCACGGCCCGGAGGCGTTCGCGGCCGGTGGTCCGGACGCGGGCCAGGTGGTCCTGGAGACGGCCGGTTTCAGCGAAGCGATGCAGGATGGCCTGAGAAAGATGGTCGGTATGGAGGTCGCACCACTGGCGGATGTCGACCAGTTCGGAGGCGATGCGCGCCGGGGCTATGACCCAGCCGACGCGGAGTCCGGGGAACGCGGTTTTCGAGAAACTGCGGATCAGAACTGTGCGGCCTGTGCCGTCGAGCTGGCGGAGCGTGGGGAGCGATTCGCCGGTGTAGCGGAGGTCGCCGTAAATGTCGTTTTCGACGAGCGTGACGTCGGCAGCGCGGATGATGCGCACGATTTCGTGGCGCGAGGCCAGCGGCATGGTTGCGCCGGTGGGGTTCTGGAAGTTGGGCGTGAGGATGACCAGCCGGGGCTGCTCAGCGGCAATGGCTCGCTCCAGCCGGACCGGGTCGATTCCGGCGTCGGTGACCGGAATGCTGGCGAGCCGGACTCCGGCGCGCTCGAACACGTTTTTCAGGCCGTGGTAGACGGGATCTTCCACCAGCACGGTGGAACCGGCAGGCGCGGCCATCCGCTGCAGCAGGTCGATGGCATGCTGGCAGCCGTTGGTGACGATGAGGTCGTCGCCGGGGCCCATGCAGGCTTCGGTCTGAGACTGATGGATGAGCCAGCGTCGGAGCGGCGCGTATCCGGCCGGGGTGCCCAGCTGGAGGATAGACGCGGCTTCGGGTCCGGTGATGATTTCGGTGCAGGTTTGCTGGAATGCCGCGAGCGGGAAATGCTCGGCTGCAGGCCTGGAGGAGGCGAAACTGATCGTCTCTTCCGTTGGGACCGGGGCGGACTCCAGTGGGCCTTCGTAATGGACGAAGCTGCCGCGTCCTACGTGGCCTCGGATAAGGCCTCCCGCTTCGAGGAGTTCGTAGGCGGCGGAGACGGTGGTCCGGTTCAGTCCAAATTGGATGGCCAGTTCACGCGTGGCGGGCAGCCGGGAGCCATTCGGCAAACCGCCACGCCGGATTAGCTGCGCGATCTGGTCGTGTAGCTGCCGGTACAGCGGTGTCGGTGAATGCTCGTCCAGTTGGAATCGCGGGATCATGCCAATCCGAAGAGTCGAGCATACCAAATTGGACTGGCTGAAGCAAGGAATCTCGCCAATGCTGTCGTTCCAGGTTGCTGAAAAATAAATGTGGCGGTTTTTGGGGAGTTCGAGCGTCCAAAGGTATGAGCATTCGTGTCGACCTTGCGCTTGGTGAGGAAACCGATGAACGCATCCAGAAGCTGGCTGTGTCCATGTTTCCAAATGCGTTTCGACGACTCGACATCAGTATTGGCCGGGAAAACCGGCTGAAATCGGAAGCAGTTTCCGTGACCGCTCACCATCCGGAGAGCGGCCACAGTGTGACGCAGAACGGGACTCCCCGGGAGTATGCCGCCGTGAAGCACCCAGATCCGATTGCCGAGGCGGCGCTGCAGGCGCTGGTGTTGGCTGTCGCCCGTCTGGAAGCGATGATCCATCCCCCGAAACCCGAGATGAGGGCGGCAGCCACCGCCTTCAAAGTCACAAAAAAACCTCGATTCGCGAAAGTGTAGTTGACGCGTCAGGCGAGCCGAACGCGGTTCCCATCGATCAGTTCATGGTGAGTAAGGCGGCCATCAGGTCGATACCGTCCCAGAGGTTTTGGAGCCGCAGGTTTTCGTTCGAGCTGTGCTGGCTGTTGTCGTGGTTGGCGATGGGGATGGTTATGGTTCGGACGTTGAGCTGTCGCTCAATCATGATGAGCGGGAGGCTGCCTCCGAGAGTCGGGAGTCGAATGACTGGCGTGCGGGCGCGTTCGGCGGCCTTGAGCACCATCTGCGAGACGGGCAGGTCCATGGGCGTGCGGACCGCTTCGTAGCCGCCGGTCTCCTCCTCAAAGTAGACGAGCTTCGGGTGAGCGAGACGGGTGGCTCCGTCGGGTGGTCGGTTGACGATGGTGTAGCCCTGCTTCTGAATGTGCGCGCGCAGACGGGCGATGGCCTGAGCCGGTGTGATGCCCTTGACCAGACGGATGTCGATGGAGGCCGTGGCGGACGCCGGGATGACGTTGGTGGCGGTGTCTCCGGTGCGGGCGCTGGTGAGTCCACGGACGTTGAGGGATGGCAGGTTGATGAGATCGGCCAGTTTGCGCCCCGCACCTTCCGTGCGACCCAGCCAGAGCTCCTTCTTCAGCGCTTCGTCAATCTCCGGGGCGTCCGCGATTGCCTGGTTTTCGAGCGGGCCGAGGGGCACTGCGCCGTCGTTGTAGCCGTCGATGATGACGCGGCCTTCGGCGTCCTTCATTGAGGCGAGAAGCTGGGCGAGTTGCATGGCGGGATTGGGAGACCAGTTGCCGTAGTGCCCACTGTGAAGTTCGCGGCGCGCGCCGTAGACGGTCAGTTCGAAGGCAACCACACCGCGCACGCCGAAGACGATTTGCGAGGTTCGGCTCTGATGCACAGGACCGTCGCAGATGAGCCACACGTCGGCCGCGAGCAGCTGCTTGTTGGCCGCGAGGATCTGTTCCAGATGGGGCGAGCCGGCCTCCTCCTCTCCCTCAAAGACGAATTTGAGGTTGGCGGTGGGCTCGATTTTGGCGGCGCGGAGGGCGTCGAGCGCGGTAAGGATCGACACCACTGGCGCCTTGTCATCGCTGGCGGAGCGGGCGTAGATGCGCCACTCGGGGTCGAAGGGCTTGCCGGGTTCCGGGAGCGGGATGATCTGGCCGTCGCGTTCGAGTGGGGCGTTGCGCAGAGTCGGCTGGAAGGGCGGCGTGACCCAGTCCTTCGGGTTCACGGGCTGGCCGTCGTAATGCGCATAGAACAGGACGGTGCGGGTGGCGCCGGGGCGTCGGATCTCGCCGTACACGACGGGCGCCGACCCGGGGTGTTCGAGGAGCCGGACCTGTGCGCCTCGCTTCTGCAAACGGGCTGAGATCTCGGTGGCTGCTTTGCGCAGGCCGTCGGGATTGGCGGCTACCGCGGGAATGGTGAGCAGGTCCATGAGGCTGGACACGATCTCACGCTCATGGGCCTGACGGTACTGACGGGCGGCCTTGACGGCAGGATCGGTCTGAGCCCAGATGGGCAGGCACAGCAATACCCACGCAAATCGCATTGCAACAGTGTAGCGGCAGGAGTTAGTTAGTCGAGCGGTACCTCGAGGTAGCGGAGCCGGCCCTGTCGCTCCACCTGCATGACCACGGTGTCGCCCGGCTGTTTGGCTTCGAGGAGCTTGCGGAGCTGGGCAAGCGACGTAAGTTCCTCTTTGTCGAAGCTGTAGATGATGTCGCCCTGCTGCAGCGCGCCGGAGGCGGCGGTGGCGGAGAGGGCTCGGCTGGCGACGATGACGCCTTTATCGCGGCGGAGGCCGTCGACCAGGCCTCGGGTCCTTTCGTCGATATCCATGGCGAGGATGCCGAGGCGCGGGACGTTGTGCACGTTCTGGTCGATGAGTTTGGTGAGGCGGTCGGGGTCGCCGGGGAGTTCGACGATTTGAACTTTCTGGAGGCGCTCGACGCCATTGCGGCTGAGCACCACTTTGGCTTCCGTGAGCGGCTGCAGACGGTAGATGTTGACGAGGAACTGGCGTGCGTTCTCCATCGGCTTGTCGTTAAGGGAGAGTACGATGTCGCCGGGGCGGAGTCCACCCTTGTCGGCGGGACCGCCCGGCATGACGTCGGAGAGGATAACGCCGCGCTCGCGGTCGAGGCCGAGTCCGGCGGCGAGCCCTGGCGTGATGGTTTGGGCGTCGGCTCCGATGAAGCTGCGTCGAACGCGTCCGTCGGCTTTGAGCTGGTCGGTGACGGTGCGGACGATGTTGCCAGGGACGGCGAAACCGACGCCTTCACTGCCGCCGCCCTGGCTGAGGATGAGCGTGTTGATGCCCACCACTTTGCCATCCATATCGACCAGCGGACCGCCGCTGTTGCCGGGGTTGATGGGCGCGTCGGTCTGCAGGTAGATGACGGTGCCGTCCGGTTTGAGCTGGCGCGCGGTGGCGCTGATGATGCCCATGCCGACCGCTTCTTCGAGGCCGAGCGGATGGCCGAGCGCGAGGACGAGCTGACCCTGCCGCACATGGTCGGAATCGGCGAATGTGAGGGTCGGCAGCAGAGCGCCGTCTATTTTGAGGAGCGCGACGTCGGTTTCGGCGTCCATGCCGACGACCCTGGCCTGGAGCAGCGGACCTCGCGGTCGCACGATGGATTTGGCGCCTTTTTCAAATGCCGGTGCGGGGAGGTGGACCTGGATTCGCGTGGCTCCGTTGACCACGTGCGCGTTGGTGACTATGAGGCCGTCGGGGCTGATGATGAAGCCGGATCCGGCGCTCTGGCGCACGGCGGCTCCTTCCTGATTGGGAGCGTATCCGTTACTCAGGATCTGCACGACTGCGGGCCGAACTCGAGCGGCCAGTTCTTCGAGCTGATTACTGAGGGCTCGCAGGGGTGACGGCTGCTGAGCGGTAAGCGGGAGAGTGAACAGGGCAACTGCGGCGATCCATCGCATGTTCGTTAGATGGTGTTCGAGGGCAATAAGTAGTGGCTACAATGGACAACGAACGCCATGCCTTTGCGGCTCATTGCACTCCTGACGATCGTTTGTTTCGGCTCAGTGTCGATGGGCGGGGCTGCGCCGAAAAAAAAGAAGAAAAAGAAGGGTGATGAGGAACCGATCACCCAGGTGCTGGCGATCCCCCCGGAGCCGCCCGCGGCCATGGTGGCCGATGCTTCGCGGCTGGTTTTCTTCGTCACGCCGCTCTCTGCGAAAGGGTTGCTGACGGCGCAGATTCGAGATGCTGTGAAGTCATTGATGTCGCAGACTCGCGGCGCTCAGATCGTCAAGATTCGAGCGTTTGTGGCCGGGAGCGGGGACCTGCGACGTGTGCCTTCGGTGGTCAGCGAACTGTTTACTGAGAAGAAGCTGGCGCTGCCCGCGGTGAGTGCGGTGCAGGTGGGCGCGCTGCCTCTGGTCGGCGCGCAGGTGCAGTTGCAGGCGATCGGGGTCGACAGGAAGGTGGTGAACCCGAAGGGTCTGGCGTTTGTCAGCGGGCAGGCGGGAAGTGCTCGGGATGCGGGTGCGCGGCTGACGAAGGCGTTGGCGGACCACGGGCTGAAGCCTGAGTCGGTGCGGCAGGTGACTTGCTTCATGGACTCTCTGGACTTTGAGGGATCGGTGCGACAGCAGATGGGAATCGCGTTTCCACTGGCGGTTGCGGCCTATGCGCAGTTGCGGCGCGATTCGGCCGGGGATTTCAGTGAGTGCGAGGCGGTGGCGGCTCTGGAGTCGGCTCCGGCAAGCAGTCCGACGATGGCCGGGTCGACTGAGCGGTACTCCCAGGTGGCGATGGTGGGTCCGGTGACGATCGCGTTTACCGGGATTCAGATGGCGTTTGGACGCGAGGAGAAGGACCTGAAGCTGGCTCTGGAACGGTTCTCAAAAATTCTGGAGGGTGTTGGGGCGAACTGGAAGAGCGTCGCGTTTGGGCACACGTATCTGCTGCTGGGGTCGGTGCGGGATAAGTACCGCGAGGCTCGGCTGCCTTTGATTGATGCCAGGGCTCCTCCGGCAAGTACGACGCTGGTGTTTGAGGGGCTGCAGTCGCTGGACGCGTCACTGGGCGTCGAGGCTGTGGCAGTGGTTCGAAAGTAAGTAGTCGAGGAGCTGGCGGAGGGCTGCCCCGCGATGGCTCACGGCCTGCTTGCGCTCTTTTTCTGCTTCGCCGAAAGTGCAGTGGAACGGTGGGTAGTAGAAGATCGGGTCGTAGCCGAAGCCGTTCCGGCCGTGGCGTTCGGTGAGGATCTCCCCTTCTACAGTGCCTCGGAAGGTCTTGAGGAGCCGTCCGTCTTTCACCAGCGCGATCAGACAGACATAACGGGCGGTGCGTGGAGCCGGGGTGTGGGCCAGGCTGTCGAGGAGCCGCTGATTGTTGGCTTCGTCGGTGCCTTCCGGGGAGTAGCGCGCCGAGTAGATGCCGGGCTCGCCGTTTAGCGCGTCCACTTCGAGGCCGGAATCTTCGGCGAACAGGAGCCCCCTGGTGTGGGCTCCGTAAGCGGTCGCTTTGATGATGGCGTTCTCTTCAAACGTGTGGCCGGTTTCCTCAGGGGACGGGATGTTAGCCAGGCCCGGAAGCGGCTGGATCTGACAGACGTCACTGGCGGCCAGGCGGAACTCGCGCAGCTTTCCTGTGTTGGATGTTGCGCACCAGACGACCGTCATGCGCGGCCGAGGGCCGCTTTCTGGAGCTCGATCAGATCCCGGACTCCGACTCTGGCGAGCGCGATCATGGCGGCCAGATGGTCGTCATCAAAGGCGGATTTTTCACCTGTTGCCTGCAGCTCGACGAACTTTCCGGCGCTGGTCATGACGACGTTCATGTCGACATCGGCCTTTGAGTCCTCCTCGTAATTGAGGTCGAGGAGAGCGTTGCCGTTGACAACGCCGACGCTGATGGCGGCGACGGGCTCGGTGACCGGGTTGCGCTTCAAGGTGCCGTACTGCACCAGTTTGCCGATTGCCGTTGCCATTGCGATCCAGGCTCCGGTGATGGACGCGGTACGTGTACCGCCGTCGGCCTGGATAACGTCGCAATCGACGATCACGGTTCGTTCGCCGAGGTATTCCATGTTGACCACGGTACGCAGGGAGCGGCCGATCAGCCTCTGGATTTCCAGCGTCCGGCCGGACTGGCGGCCCTTGGCGACCTCGCGCGGACTGCGCGTGGCGGTGGCGCGAGGCAGCATCGAGTACTCGGCCGTAACCCATCCTTTCCCGCTGTTGCGCAGGAAAGGGGGCACGGTTTCTTCCACCGAAGCAGCGCACAACACTTTTGTGTTGCCGAATTCGATCAGGACGGAACCTTCGGCCGTGAGCAGATAGTGAGATGTGATGGATACCGGCCTCATCTGGGAGGGTGTCCGGCCATCGTGACGAGGTTTACTCATTTATTCGCGACAGTAAAGTAAATCGACAGCATTACAAGTAGAAGCAGGAGGCCGATCATCAGGATACAGCCCATTGCCTGGGGATTTGCGACGAAGGCCGGAGCTGGCTTTTTGCCCTTGGCCAGCTTCAATTTTGCCATACGTTTCGGATGGTATCACCTTGCGCGCGCGCGGGACCTGAGACGGGCCGCCGTTTCTTTGAAAAATTCGTCGAGTGCCTCAAGGCTGGGCTCTTCCAGATCCTTGAGCGTGATGGACACAACGTAGCGTCCGCGTTCGGCGAGGGCAAGCTGGGTTGCCAGATACTGGGCCCGGTGATAGTCGGCGTTGTAGTCGGCCGCGGGCAGCTTTTCCGACTTGTCCGAGATCAGCACCGTGGACAGGCACCGGCCGTGGCCGATGACCATCTCGTGATAGGAATGATTCATCGCGGGGCCCTCGTAGATGTCGACGGGCATCTTGAGGGCGGTGCGGAAGACGCGGTCGCCGGCGCGGTCGAGTACTTTTCGTGTCGCCTTTCCGGGGGCGCTGTAACGGGTGTCGCCGAAGAAGGTGAGTTCGCCGTATTCCATGCGGCGGTCCGCGGCCAGTGCTTTGAGGATGGACGCGTAAATCTCGGGCGCATCGGCACCTTTGGCTTCTATGCCTTCGGGCAGGCGGGCGTAATGGAGCGTCAGCAGGCCGCGGAATTTGGCTCGCTTTGTGGAGCCGTGGGTAGCCACCCATTCCTTCGTTTTTTCGATTCCACCGACGGTTTTGGCTTCCGCGTAGATGCGGTTGGTAATCGCTTTATAAAGTTCGACACCGGGCTGGGTGACGAAATTCATATTCTGCAGGAAACCAATCCCAAAGACCGTGTAGTGGATGAACTGCATGTAGCGTGAAAGGTCGGCGGCATTCAGCGTGACCACGGCCACCGGGTATCCCGCGCGTCGAAGGGCGGCGATTTTGACGGCGTCGGTGTTGCCGAACTCCTTCACGTGAACAGCGAGGAAGCAGCGATCCTGGTTCTTCTCTTTCGGCGCCCGGTAATTGGCGAGCTTGATATTTTCGCCAATTACGACCTTTAAACCGAAATCCTCACGCTTTCCCAGGGACTCCTCGAAATTCTGTTTTGTCCAGAGGCCGGCACCGGCCCAGGCTTTGGGCAGGATCAGCGTAATTTTGTCGCAGCCTCGCGAGGCCTGGGTATTAAGGAACGCGGAGAGGCGCCAGGCGGTCTGGATATGTTCATCGCGGAGCCAGGTGTTCTCCATCCACTCGTCGAGCGGCACGGAAGCGAGCGCCAGCGGATAGAGGCTGCCGCGCGTCATGGGGCTGCTGTGGCGGCCGGAGGTGGAATTGCCGTTGTCGAGCTGGAGTTCGACTTTGCGGTATCCGCCGGCTTTACCGAACTGGTCGAGCAGCGAGTCGGGCAGCGTCATGTAGACGAAGTTCGGTTTGCTGTCGATTTTGTACTTGTCGTACAGGATTTTGAGCTTTTCCAGATTGACGACGGGTTCGTACGACGTCATGCCAAGCGCCATTCCCACTACCAGCGTGCTGCGCAGCGCGTGCGAGAGACTAATGCCGGAGCGGGTCTCGATGTCGTCGAGAATGGCCTTGAGCTTGGCCGGGTCGGTGGAATCGAGAACGTAGACTTTGGGGCCTCGGCGCAAGAGGCCGACGGCGTTGTACATCGACTTGTCTTCGGCCGATCCGCCCATTCCGGCCCAAATCAGCCATTTCAGAGGAACGCCGTGCGTCTTGCGAATCGCCTTACGGATCTCGACGATCTCATTGGCGATGATTCCCGGCCACTCCACGTGCTCCTGCGCCTGCCACACCAGGTTGAACACGCCGTAGCTGTTTTTGGTGACGTGGTTGTCGCCATTGACTTCCATGCCGATGCGAACAAGGGGGTTGCGGGCGGGATCAAGCGAGTCCAGACCCTTGCGGCGGGCACGGGCATCGAGTGATTTCAGCTTCTCCAGAACATTCTGCTGCTGGAAACCATCGGCGGCAGCCGTCGAGGATGGTTTGTCATTGTGGAGGGTGAGAAGCACGTTCTCGTTTTACCATGGTGTTAGATGAACCGCCGAAGCTTAATCTTCCTCCCCCTTTTCCTGGCCGCGTGCTCGAAGTCGGGCAAGAGCCTTGAAGACCTGCTGCCTCACGAGTTGGGAGGGTGGAAGCGAGGCGACGTTACGACGCCCGCCGAAGTCCCTGCCGCGGCTGAGGCGCTGGGCGCTGTGGGCTCGGCGGGGGCGCTTTATCTGGGCGAGGGTCGGGTACGGGTGCGAGTTCTGGAGATGAAAGCCGAGACGGTGGCGTTCGAACTGATGCAGAGATGGCGGCCTCAGACGGACGGCCTGGGCACGTACAAGGGACGGCATTTCTTCATCGCTCAGGGTGAGGCGGGGTCGACTCCGGAGACTGTGATGCAGTTGCTTGGATTGCTGCAGAAGGCTGCTGCAGTTTAAGGCAGGCGCCGGTTGTCGAGGTCGTAGCAGTGGCGTCCGGCAGGGTGGTACCACACCGGATCGCGGTTCGTTTTGTCCGATTCGAAGCTGAAAGTGGCACAGAGCTGGTAGCGGCTGTCGTCGAGTCGGCGGTACTCGTAAGGCTGGCCGGTGATGGGGTCCGTGCGGCGCAGCGGCGGTTCGGTGAGAGCCTGAGGCAGGACGCCTTGTATGGAGCGGGCATGGAGTCCGCGGTGGATGATCTGCAGGTCCTCAATGCGGCGGGAGTCAGCCTGAACCAGACGCTGACGGTCGGGAGAACCCAGCGTGGTGAATCCGGCGATCAGGCCGAGCAGCACGGCAGCGCCCGCGGCGCCGGCCCATGCCGAGCTTCGCTCTCCGGCGGCGATGCGCATCGATCGGAAGTAGTACGACAGCACGCCACCGGCAAGGATCAGCACCACAGCAACTTTGAGCACGAATCGTGTGCTGATCTCACCCAGCAGGAAGTAGTTCAGGAACGTGACGAGGTCGCCGATGATGACCGATGCGGCGATCAGCATGGCGAGCCAGGTCAGCCATTTGCGAATCCCGGAATCGCGCTTCTCGGGGTACCGCTCCTGATCGGCCAGGATGAAGCGCATCACGACGAAGTAGATGGGGAAGGCCACAAGCAGCGCGGCGAGGTTGCCGGCGATGCTTTGCGGAGCGGACCAGGAGCGCTCGACTGCGTCAGGGAATGTGCGATTGACGAAATCGAACAGGACGGCTCCGAGGGCGATGATCCACGTAGCCAGAGTTCCGAAGCTGAGCAGATGAAGGAACGCGTCGCGGGCGCCCTCGACGATGCCCTGGCGCACCGGAACCGGAGTTCCTGTGAGAGTGGCATAGTGTCGCGCGAACGCGCCGTAGATGGCACTGGAAGACCAGCCCTGAGACCGGAGCAGCGCTGTCAGGAAATCATCCGTTGCGCCTTTGGCTTTGGCAGCCTCAATGAATTCGAGGAGTTCGTCTTCGCGCGTCATGTCCGTGCCGAGATGGCCTGGTCGCGGCCCTTCCAGTTCCCGCCGCGCCCCGTCCAGTATCGTACGGCGGACTCGACGGTGGCAACCAGGTAGAAGACGGCGACAACCGGAAGCAGTAGTCCCGAAAGCGCGGGCTGCCTGTAAAATCGCGCCAGTGGGGCGTAAATGCCCGCCATGAGGCCCCAGGCCACCAAACCGGCTACTACACCCTCCAGCGCGGCGGCGACCGGCAGAACGTAAAGAAACGCCATCCCGAGCACGGTGCCGAGGAGCATCCATGGTGAGTAGCCGAGTTGGGTGAAGGCGGTGCGGGCGACCATATTCCGGATGTCGGCGAACTCCGGGCAGGGCCGGAGGCTGCGCGTGGTGTCGCTGAGGCCGAGCCACAAGGAGCCGCCCGAGTTCTTAACGGCGGCGGCGAGGG